>DAOWGJ010000156.1 GCA_030637505.1 Holophagae bacterium | reverse complement strand
TCGTATGACATAATTCATTATAAGCTATTTCCGCAATTTGGAGTCGATAACAGAGATTTCGGTTTTTATGTCTATGTCAGTTTAGAGATTGCGTCCCAGATGTTTTTAGACAGCCTGTTCAGGGCCCGCAGTCAGTCTCGTTTTGATGCAATTCGCTGCCAACCTGAACGAACAGGATAGTTATGGCTCGGCCTCCTGCGAGATTCTTACTCTCGGCGGCCGTTGTGGCGCAGGCATCTTGCTCCCCACCCCCTGTGTAACGAAACGACGTCTCTTGACCAACCCTGAGGGAGGAGGGTGAAATGGAACAGAATGTGCGAAATGATGGTGCCGTCGTTCAGGCAATGACGGCGTCGACCGCAGTTGAGCGGTCAGGGCGGCCATGGGTGAAGCCCGTTCTGCTGGGCCTTGCCTTGGTCGCGATGCTGGTCGCTGCCAACGTATTCGGCCTCGGGGCCCGTCTTGAAAACCTCCGGACCTGGATCCTCGAGTTGGGCGGGTGGGGTCCCGTGGTGTTCATCGCCTTGTACGCCGTTGCAGTCGTGGCGGCCGTGCCGGCGTCGGTGCTGACCATCGCCGCCGGGGCCATGTTCGGCTCGGTATTGGGCGTCGTGTCGGTCAGTGTCGCTTCGACGCTGGGTGCGGCGTTGGCGTTTGCGGTGGCACGCTGGTTCGCCCGCGACTCGGTTGCACGCTGGCTCGGCAAGAACGAGAGATTTTCGGCCCTCGACCGGATGACAGCCGAGCACGGTGCGATCGTCGTGGCGATCACCCGTCTGGTGCCGATCTTTCCGTTCACGCTCCTCAACTACGGTTTCGGCCTGACCGGGGTGCGCTTTCGCACCTACGTTTTGTGGTCATGGCTGTGCATGTTGCCGGGGACCATCCTGTACGTGGTCGGAGCCGATGCGGTGACCAGTGGCCTGGCGGAGGGAAGGGTGCCCTGGTTACTGGTAGCCGTGGTGGTGGTTGTGGCGATCGGTCTGACGATGATCGTGCGCCGAGCGCGTCGCACCCTGCAAAGCAATGAACCTGTTCAAATTTTCGAGCAAGGAGCCCCGAATGACCGCGCTGCCTGAAGTCACCCCCCCCGACGAGCACAACCTGAAGCTGCTGGCAAACGTTCATCCCCCGGACTGGGTCAACCCCGAGCCCGCGGATCGATACAATTTGGTCGTCGTCGGCGCCGGCACTGCCGGTCTGGTCAGCGCCGGGGGGGCGGCAGGAATGGGCGCCAAGGTCGCCCTGATTGAGCGCCATCTGATGGGTGGCGACTGCCTCAACGTAGGGTGCGTCCCGTCGAAGACCATGATCCGCAGCGCAAGAGCCTTGGCGGATGTTCGCTCTGCCGGGCGTTTCGGCGTGCAGGTGCCGGAGGGCTCGCAGGTCGACTTCGCCGCGGTGATGGAGCGGGTGCGCCGCATCCGGGCGCAGATCAGCCCCCACGACTCAGCCCGTCGCTTCCGCGATGAGTACGGCATTGATATGTTCCTCGGCGGCGGGCGTTTCACCGGACCGGACACAGTCGAGGTGGGCGGCACGACCCTCCGGTTCGAGCGTGCAGTCATCGCCACCGGCGCCCGAGCGGCCGTCCCGTCAATCCCCGGGCTGGACCAAGCCGGTTTTCTGACCAACGAAACCATCTTCAACCTGACCGAGCAGCCGGCTCGTCTGGCAGTGCTCGGTGGCGGCCCGATCGGGTGCGAGCTGGCCCAGACCTTCGCCCGCCTGGGCACAGAGGTCACGATCATCGAGAAGGCCGAGCATTTTCTTCCCCGTGAGGACGCCGACGCCGTCGCCGTCCTTCGTAAAGCCTTCGAGCGCGACGGTGTGGATATTCGGCTGGGCACCGCCCTCGAGCGCGTCGAGGTCAGGAATGGGGTCAAGGTGCTTCACCTCTCGGGCGATAGGCGGCTCGAAGTTGACGAGATTCTCGTGGGCGTCGGCCGGGCGGCCAACGTCGACGGCCTCGGCCTCGAAGCCGCGAACGTCAAGTTCGACCGTACGGGAGTGGAGGTCAACGATTTTCTCCAGACCTCGAATCCCAGAGTCTACGCCGCCGGCGACGTCTGCTCGCCCTTCAAGTTCACCCACGCCGCCGACTT
Source organism: Holophagae bacterium (assembly GCA_030637505.1). Lineage (GTDB taxonomy): Bacteria > Acidobacteriota > Thermoanaerobaculia > Thermoanaerobaculales > Sulfomarinibacteraceae > DAOWGJ01. The sequence goes on along the minus strand of DAOWGJ010000156.1, from coordinate 3,607 downwards.
CATGGCCCGCGCCGTGATTCAGAATGCTTTCTTCGGTTTCGCGGGCAAGAAGCGGGTCAGTTCGCTGACCATCCCCTGGTGCACCTACACCGACCCCGAGATCGCCCATGTCGGCCTGTACGAGCGTGAGGCGGCGGAACAGGGCATCGACCTGACGACCTATACCGTGCCGATGTCAGGAGTCGACCGGGCCATCGCCGAGGGCGAGGAGGAAGGGTTCGTCAAGGTTCACGTCAAGAAGGGCGGCGATGAGATCGTCGGGGCAACCGTGGTGGCGCGCCACGCCGGCGAGATGATCTCGGAGCTGACGACTGCAATGGTCGGCAAGATCGGTCTCGGCAAGCTCGCCTCCGTGATCCACCCCTACCCGACCCAGGCCGAGGCGATCCGCAAGGCGGGAGACCTCTTCAACCGCACACGCCTGACCGAGGGCCGAGGCAAGCTGCTCCGACGCTATTTCTCCTGGCGGCGGCGGTAGCTGCCGATGACCATGGTCGGCTGGGATATCGTCCGCATCCGCCTGGGTGCTCTGCCGCTTCGATTTTCGCTTCTCGGGAGCGAGATCAACGCCTTCGCGAGTTGGTTCGAGGACGGCGCTTCGAGTGATCGCCTCAAGACCGTGCGGATTCGGGTGGATGACGACGGGCCCACGATTGACGGCGACGCACGAAGCCTTCCCTTCGGCCGATGGAACCGTCTGTGGAGCTTCCTCATCGATCTTGGCGTCCGGGAGTTCGAGCTGGATCCCCGCCTCGAGAGCAACCAGGTGGTCGATGTGCTCGCCCTGCTTTTTGCTGAACGGCGAGCCTTGCGGAGCCGCCGTTCACGACGGGAGACACGCCCCGCGAAACTGCTCAGGTCCGAGAACGGACTGGCGTTTGCCTGCACAATGACCCGTCTCGATTCGGGCCGGCTGACGGTCTCTTACAGCTACTGCATGACCCGTTTCAGCCACCTTGTGAGGTGGTTCAAGGAGCGCCAGACCCACCTTCGTGACCACCGGTCCCTGTTCCGGGCGGCGCCTCGTTACGCGGTTCTGGTCGGTCTGGGACCGATGGCCGTGTTTCTCCTGTATACGGTCCACGAGAGTTGGTGGCTGCTGCTGGTCACCAGCCTGCTGGGTTCTGTGTTCTTGTGTGCCGCAACCTACCTGTTCTTCATGACCGTGGGCAGCGTCGAGTACGACAACGAGGAGCAAGCGCACACCCTCAAGCAGGCCTACGGCCAGCTCAAGCAGAACGCCGACCGGATCCGCTCCGACATGGACCGTGCACGAGTCGTTCAGCAGCGCCTGCTGCCGGATTTGAGAACCTTGCCGCTGGCAGACCGTCTCGACTGGGCCGCGAGCTTCGTTCCTCAGGAGGAGGTGGGAGGCGACTACTTTGATGCCTCCTTGACCTCACAGGGCGATATGGCGGTGGTCTTTGCCGATGTCAGCGGCCACGGATTGGGCGCTGCCCTGGTCACTGCCATCATGAAGACAACGTTTGAGTCATGGTTGGAACAAAGCGGTGATCTTGTCGGCCTGGTTGGTCTCCTCAACCAACGTCTCTTCAGTCTCACTCCGGATCAGAGTTTTGCGGCCGTAACGGTTGGGATCTACGATGCCCTCGAGCGCACCTTTTCGTATTGCAACTGCGGTCACAGCCCCTATCCCTACTTGATGTCAAAGGGTACGGGGACACCCTGCCCACTCGATGCCGCACAGGCGCTGATATTGGGTGCGGTCCCCGAGGTCCAATCCCGGCCGGCAACCCTCCACCTGCAGCGCGGCGACACACTGTTTTTTTCAACTGACGGCATCACCGAGGCGGAGAATGATCAGGGGGAGCAGTTTGGGCGGGAGAGGCTGGAACAGTACCTTGCAGGGACCAACGGGATGCCGCTGTCCGAGCTGGTCAGCGGTCTGGTGGAAACGGTTGAGACCTTCAATCGTGGATGTGATCAGGGTGACGACCGGACCGTACTCGCTCTTCGCGTGCGCTGACCCGGCGCCGGGCAACGGGAGAGTGTCCGCCTCCGTGCTACTCTCCCTTGATCCCGGCGTCAGCCGGAACCAGATCCAACCCGGAGGACTCAATGGCATCAGCGCCCGTAGAACTAGACTCGCTGGACCCCAGCGCTCCCAGAGCCAAACCGGATTAAACAACATCACCGTTGCAGGGAGGCCCAAGTTGGCAACAGAACACATCGAAGAAACCGAACAACAAGAACCCGAACTTGGTGCGATTCGGAAGACCCTGAAAGAGATTTCTGATCCTTTTAGGTCTCTGGCCACTTCCCCCCGCGCGCTGTGGGGCCTGTACATCGCCTACGTCCTTGAGGGCCTTGTCTATTTCGGGGTGCTGACCATTCTCGGCAAATATTGCTCCGAAAATATTGGCCTCGCCGATTTACATTCCGGCTGGGTCTACAGTGGGCTCACAGGGGGCATTACCCTGGCCATGCTGTTCCTGGGTGGGGTAGCCGATCGTCTCGGGGTACGGCGGGCACTTTTGATCGCCCTCGGTGTCATGGTCATCGGCCGCATCCTCCTCGGTGTCTCCGGTTCCTTCTTCGAACAAGGCCAAGGCGCTGGATCGGCGATGTTCTTTGTGGTCATCTCGGGGCTCTTCTTGATCGTGATCGGCTATGGAATGTTTCAGCCTGCGGCTTACGCCGCCGTGAAACAGTTCACCAACGAAAAGACCGCCGCAATGGGCTACGCGATGATCTATGGCCTAATGAACCTGGGTGCCTTTTTCTCAGGCCTAATCTCACCGAGGATTCGCCTTAACTTCGGCATCGTTTCGGTTTATTGGGTGTACGCCGTTTTGACTATCCTGGCGTTCCTAACAGTGCTTTTCATGATGACAAAACGGGTCATCGAACGAGATACGCTGACCGTGATCAACGCCAAGAATGAAGAACCGGACAAAAACGGAAAATCCAAGACAACGAAACAGGCAACCTTGTTCACCCCGACCTTCGGCCTCTTTGTCATTGCAACTCTGGCTTCGGTGGGGGTCGTGGTTTATTTGGCGATCACGGCAGCACCTGCACCGGGTGAAACCCCGCTAATCAAAGCATCATTGGCGTGCAGCACTGCAAAGAAGGCGATCGAAGCAGATGATGCTGGCGGCCGAGAGTTGTCCAACGCCCTCAGACTGGTAGCCGATACCATGGGCGAGAGTTTCAAAGACTTGGCACCTCCGGATCCGCTGCCCGAGAACGCGACACTGGATGAATCAGTCTATCCGCTTATCAAGGCCATGGTCGAATCTGACGCTACGACAGCCAAGAGTCTCGCAGGCCATATGGCCCCCACCTTCGCTGGCCAGTCTGAAGGGGCTCCTACGGTACGAGATCAGCTGCGGGTGCTCGGTATTGCCTACATGGCCGGCGCATACGCGATCGCTAGCGCGGTGGACGAGACTGTTCTGGACGGTCTGTGTTCTCGGATGAAAGATGTCGGCGAAGAGCCAATTTCGATACCCGAAGAGGATCGGGCGAACATCATGGAAATGACAAAACAGGATGTGCCGGGCATGTGCCGCAGCAAGGCCAAAATCCCCGTCGAATTTGCTAAACTTCTGATCTGCCCCGACCCGAGCCTCGCTGCTTTTTT
>DAOWGJ010000248.1 GCA_030637505.1 Holophagae bacterium | reverse complement strand
TTGATGTACGTCGGGGAGCCGTCGTTCAGAGACTGGGTACGGTACTTCTTGACCCGAGAACCCTGGGGTGGGATCGGCAGCACCGAGGTCGTTGTCTTCAGGCGGATCGAAGGTGTTTTGTCGGACGAAGATCTGATGTACTGGGATCCGGAACCGGCTGGGAGCAATTAGCCGTTGGCTTTTAGCGGTTAGCTCAGTGGCGGATCGCCTACGAATCAGCCAACGCCGGAGCAAAAAATTCAAGGACGCACAAAATGCCGAATCGGGGTGTGCCGGGTGCGCCCTCTCTTCACCGGGCAGAACTTCCACCTGAGCCGTCGATGCGAAGAAGGGCGACACCGGGCACCCCTCGGCGGTGAGGTCTGCGATCGAGTGATGGCTGACGCCGTAGGCCGCCGAGGTCGTTTCCCTCAAGGGCGATGCCCTCCTGATTCCGACTTTGTTGCCCTTGAGGGAAATGCACCGAGCTGGAGGGCCGAAGGCACTCCAGAAGGCCGGGGATGAAACAGGCGTAGGGGGTGTCGCTGCGGATTGAGACCTGACGGCTCGAATGGCCGAACGCTCCCGTCTCGCGTAGAATTGCCGGGAAGGAGCGCCATGAGCCCGCAACCTGAACTGACCGTTGTCATTCCGGCCTTCAACGAAGAAGACAATCTGAAGCCGATGTTTGATCGTCTCGTGGCAGCATTGGAGACCGAGGTTGAAGGCCTCGAGATCATCTTCGTCGACGACGGGTCGTCGGACGGGACCTGGGAGGGCATCTCGGACCTTGCTGCTGCCGATAGCCGTGTTCGGGGCGTACGCTTTGCCCGGAATTTCGGCCACCAGGCGGCGGTGACCGCCGGTGTCGATGCAGCCCGTGGTCGTGCCGTCGTATTGATCGACGCTGACCTCCAGGACCCTCCGGAGATCATTCCGGAGATGATCGGGAAATGGCGGGAGGGCTTTGAGGTCGTCTATGCCCAGCGGGAGACCCGGGAAGGGGAGACCCTGTTCAAGAAGGTGACCGCAGCGCTGTTCTATCGGGTCCTTCACCGGGTGACTGATGTCGACATTCCGGTCGATACCGGCGATTTTCGCCTGATGGGCCCACGGGCGCTCGAGGCATTTCGGGCGTTGCCGGAGCGAAACCGGTTCATTCGTGGTCTGGTCAGTTGGATCGGTTTCCCTCAGGCCGGGGTGCGCTACCACCGTGAGGCCCGGCACGCAGGCGATACCAAGTACCCCTTCCGCAAGATGCTTCGCTTCGCCCTGGATGCCCTGACCTCGTTCTCATTTTTGCCTCTGCGATTGGCGACCTTCCTCGGGTTTGCCGCGTCGGCTTTCTCGTTCCTCTACATCCTGGTGGTGTTGATCCTCAAGGCTATCGGAATCAGCTGGTCGGGCTACACCTCGTTGATGGCGTCGATTCTGTTTCTCGGTGGTGTGCAGTTGATCATGATCGGTGTTCTCGGAGAGTACGTCGCCCGGATCTTCGATGAGGTCAAACGGCGTCCGCTCTATCTGGTCGGGGACAGCACCGACGGCACGGTGCAGGTCGTGCCGCCGGGCAGACCGAATTTGTGACGAGAAGAAGAAATTAACGCAGAGACGCAGAGACGGAAAAACGGGAGATGGACCCTGAAGACTGTGTTGGCGTTGAATATGTGGTTCCCGATTCAATTTAGAGAGGCCGGGTTGGGTTCTTTCGCTCTGCAAATACAGTTGCCATCTCCCGTATCGGCCTGTGCCACTGGCCTCCCGAACTCTGCGTCTCTGCGCCTCTGCGTTTTCTGTTTTCTTTCTTTTCTCAGATGCAGCGTAAATGAAAAGAAAAGATAGAGTTAAGACAAGGAGGAGAAAAAGTCCTTGTTAAATAGGACCGATCTTGACCCAGAAGTAGTGCAAAACAGATACGGTTCGTTGTTCAGTCTTCCCGCATCCCAGCTTCTCAACAACACTTGATCCAATGAACAATGGATATGGTATCGTCTCTTTTAGAGATCGAGACAGCGAATCAAATATTGATCAACGCCGGCAAGGCCCAAGCCAAGGACGGAAAATGCGCAATATCGACCGAAACCATCATGAGACCGGGCGCCGATTTCGAAAGAGCGGCACCCTTTTGAGTTCAACGATCGTCCTGCTGCTGTTGAGCGTTTCGTCCTTCGTTGGCGCCCAGGGCGATGTAACGATCATCATCGATTCGGAGGTCGGGCCCGGACCCGCGGACACCGCGTGGGGCACCTTCGACCCGGATGGGCCACCCTTCGAGGTCTGCTCCCGCATCGATCGTGATGTGTTTCCACCCGGTGTGACTGAGTTTGAGGTGGTGAACGGGTCGACGAGGGTGACTTCCTCAGGAATGCCCCCCGGGGTCGAATTGGTGGCACTTACCTTGCGATCAGTTGACCCAATTGGTCTTCCGGGTGATTCTGTCTTTGTCTCAGTAACCGTCCCCCCCGCCGATGTGGCACTCTTCCCTCAGACGACCGAAATGGTGTTCCCCGGGTCACCTGAGCCCGTGCCGTTGTCCCCTGAAGGAGATCTCTTCGTATGTCTGGAGACGAATGCACCGCGGGTACACATTCCGGGATACAGCAAAGCCGGCAGGGCCGTCTTCGTCAGCGAAGACGGCGGGGATTTTCAACGGAACGATGGAATCGAGGTGCCCTTTATGATCGAGATTCTCGTCGAGAATCCCGACTTACCAGGAACAACCCTGGTTACGGAAATCGCGGGCTTCGGACCGGGTTTTGGGACCACCTTTTTTGATACTGAATACACCTCAATCCATATGCAAGTGGGCATTCGTATTGAGATCTTGGTTGACGACGAGGTTGTAGCCAGTCACGAGATTGGGCCGGGGGAGATGGCGAGCGGCATTCTCAGTGAGTCCGGGTTGGGCGGGGCCTCACTTTGGGGCCAGGCAGGCTTCACTTTTTGGTTTAACAAGAAATCCGCCGCCACTGAGGACGAAGGGTTTTTTGGCCAGGAGATTATCTTCGCGACTCTGCCCGATGGACGGCAATTCGGACAGTTTTTTCCGGCCAAACCCAAAGAAGACGCCCAGCAGGCGGGGGAGACGTCGTTGTTGTTTACCACTCACGATCCTTCGAGGTACCGGGTCAACGTTGGCCTGAGTTCGGTGGCAGACGGGACCGAGGTGGCATTGACGCCGCTGTCGGCGGCCGACGGTTCCCCGGCGGGGAACACGGTCACGGCCCAACTTGATGACCGCGGCACCAAGCAGTGGAACGACATCTATTCAAGGTGGAACCTCGGTGATGACGGAGACGTCATGATCGAGGTCGAGGTTTTGTCCGGAGCGGTGTTCCCCTACGCCTCTGTCCTTGATGGTCGGGGTTCGGTCGCCGGCACAAGCGACCCGACGACGATCATGCCTGTCTCCGGTGGAACCCAGTCGGTCGTCCTGCTCGAAGTGGGGCGGATCACGGGCCTCAACGAGTTTTCGGGCTCGGCATCACTCCACAACCACAGCTCGCGAAACCTGGTGATTCAGGTGGATTTCCATGAGCGTGGTGTTCCGGGCATTTCCAACAGCCAGACGGGCGAGATCGGCCCCGGCCAGACCCTCAGCTGGGATGACGCCGTTGGGGAGTTGGTCGGACGAACCGGAGTCGTCGGCGCCCTGGTCTTCACAGTTGAAGGCGGTGGCCTTGGCGACACGATCTCCGGGATCGGGAGGGAGTTCGCGATTTTCTCAGATGGCGGGGAGATCACCGGGACCGCCGGGCAATTGATGCCCGGTCTGATTCCTGCCGACCAATTGGCCGTCGGGGAGACCTTCCATTTCCTCGGATTGAGGGACCGCAACCTGCCTGAAGGCCGAGAGCGCAGCCACCTGGGTGTGCTCAATCTTGGGCAGGACTCCGTCATGATGACCATTCGCGGGTATGACGATCAGGGTGGACTCGAAGGGACGATCACAAAGACCGTACGAGCCGGTGAGCAACTCCGGGTCAACAACGTGCTCAAGGCGATCAACTCGGGCATTGACGGTGGCCTCAAGCGACTCGAGGTCACGGCGGACGGCCCGCTCTACGCCCTGGCCTACAGGGTCAACGCCACCGGTGACCCTGTGACCCTCCAGGCCTTCAGGGAGGACTCGCCCTAGGAGGGTGTAGGGCATTGAATCACCGGCGGCTTTCGGGTGTCGTGAAGGCCCTTTTTCGTTGCATCCTCGGCCCGTACGGGGAGTACAGCGTCTCAAATGCGCCTCAAATGGCACTTAACGACCCTCCGAAATCCATCCGCCGTCAATGCCCTACATGCTCCTAGCGCGGTCACGGACCTCCCTGTACCAGAGACCATGATCCCGCGTCACCACTTTCGAAGTCGTCGCCGAAGATCCAGCTCGAGACCACGTCGGAGAGACAGTAAAGGTGGTTGGCCCTGTTGCAGGTGTGGTTGAGATTTTTCGTCCACAAGTGTGTCGTATCGATCGGCAGGCCGACGTAGCCATGGGCGGAATCAGAGCTGTCTATCCAGTCGTTGCACGCGCCTCCAATCAGGAGGCCGTCCTGCTCCGTCCCGGTCCATACGGTTTCCCAGGAGCCGTAGTATTGGCCGTTTTCCATGACGTTGATCGAGGTGAACAGCTGCCCGTCGGTCAGATCGGCCAGGTTGTCGGCGATTCTGACACCGTCCAGGCGAACCCAGCGACCGTCGTTGAGGAAGCGGTCCTTGGCGTCGATCGTTGAGTCTGACAACCAGGCCTTGAACGAACTCGGATCGTCCAGGCCGGCCGCCGTGGCCCGTGCCCTGCAGATCGCGTCGCCCGCGGCAATCCCCGTGGCGCCCCCGGCATCCGGCCAGAGAGACAGGTCTCCGTGACCCGTCACCGAAGTCAGGAAGGCCAGACGGTCGTCGGAGGCGAACACGGGCAGAGCTGCTCCGGTGCCGCCGCCTTCCACACACAACAGTCGTTGTCCCGCATTACAGAAGGTCCCGGACGATGCTGTCCAGTAGCTTGTAGTCTGCGTCGTACGCCCGGCGACGGCTTCGTCTGACGCCGACAAAGAGGACCAGTCGATGCACGGTACAGGCGGGTTCGTACTCAGCTCGCCGGTGTTTGAAGTGCCGGTCCAGTGGTAGAGCTGGCCTCCCTGTTGGCCGAACTCGTCGAGCAGAATCGGGGTGTAGACCTTGCCGTTCGGAGCGAGCATCTCGGTGATCTCGTCAGCGAACGGGAAGCCATCCATCCGCACCCAGGGTCCGGCGTCGGCGGGCAGTGTGCCCTGACCGCAGTTCGCCGCGACGGTGCCGGTGAGGCCGTGAATCCTGCAGTAGGCATCGTCATTGCTGTCCGACAGCCAGGCGATGAAATCAGGCGGATTGTCCAAGCCGGCGGCAAGGGCGCGGGCTTGGCAGATGGCATCGCCGGCATCGACGCCGGTCGCGCCAACGGCGATGGCGTCCGGCCAGGACGAAAGATCGCCGGGCCCGGTCACCGACGTTGTGAAAGCGACCTTCTGCGCCTTCTCCGTAGGGCAGGCCAGGATTATTTCGAGAAAAGAAAC
>DAOWGJ010000094.1 GCA_030637505.1 Holophagae bacterium | reverse complement strand
AGGTCTCCGAAGGAGCGCAGGGTGTCCTCATTGGTCATAAGCAGGCGGACATGTTCGGCAAGGACCTCCTCGATCTCCTCCCTTCGAGGCGCCATGGTCGACTCGATGATCCTCAGATGGGTCCCGTCGGCGATTTCCTCCGCATAATCGTCCAGAATTCGGATTGCCACCCGATCTGAGACCTCCTCGGTGATGATGTTGGAGATGTAGGCGACGGTTCGGCTGGCGAAGTCCTTGCCGACCGATGACAACTCGCTGCGGCGCAGGCGCATATACATCGAAACTGCGCGCAGGAGGCGGAAGGGACGGAAGGCCTGCATTGGGATCAGGCCGAGCACGTCATACCAGTTGAAGATCGGAAAGAAGAACCATTGTGCGTAGGTCTTTTTTCTGAGGGCCATGAACCAGCGAACGATGAACTCAACCCAGAAAAGCATGAGAAATGGGATGTCGATGAACCAGAAGTGGTCGGTGAGCTTGCCGGCGCGGCTGTATTCCCGGTAGAAATTTTCCTTCAATAACGGCCGGATCGAGTTGTCGAAGAGAATGAACCGGTGGCGCAGGAGGTCGGGATCACCCGACCAGAAGTTGTGGGTTACTTCGTCCTGAATGCCCGGTTGCAGCAAATCAGCGGTGGGTGATCCCGCTTCGTCGGCGATGATCCTTGAGATGATGATCTTCGAGCGGTTCTGGCCTGACCGGTCAAAGACGTTCTCGGAGAGAACCCGGGTCGTCAAGACGGCCAGGTCGTCGAGCCTCTGCTCCAACCCCGGCGAGGAGGCGTCCAGCAGAAGAAGGTCCTGGGCTCCTGCTGCCTCGTTTGAGAGTTCTTCGGTCAGGGGGTGAGGCTCGATGCCCAGGACGGGATCGTAGATTCGGGTGACGACCGGGATGTACTGGAAGTAATAGGGGCGTACCCACAGGTAGGTCATGTCGAAGAGGATCAAGGACAGGTTGACGACGGCCATCCAGACCATGAAGAGGTCCCAAAGCAGAACCAGTGCCTGTCGGTTGATCGTCAGTTTTCCGATTCGCATCCTTCACCTCTCTGTCACCGTCGTTAATAGTGTCCATCGATGCTCTCACAGTCTCGCCTGTGCGCGCAAAGCCATCGTTCCCGGCACCGTCACGAAATACTTGAGCTCTGATTTCAATATTGTTCAAGTGATGGTATTGTTCCGGCCACCAAATGCCGGGGACCAACGGGGCTGAAATCAACCAGGTGCCGCAAGTGTTCTCCCGGTGTAAGTCGAGGTCCTGAGGGGGGAATCGAAAAGTGGAACGGACGATATGGGTAGGGGTGCTGTTGGTGGTGGCCGGTGTGATGACCTGCACCACGACTGATGCCCAGGTGGTCACAGATGTGCCCGCGGCCATTGAGGATGTTGGAGTCGATGAGCATTTCGACGCCCAGGTTCCACTCGATCTGAATTTCAAGGACGAGCAGGGTCGAGTTGTCCGTCTCGGTGATTATTTTAAGCCCGATCGACCTGTGATTTTGACCCTCAATTACTACCGCTGCCCAATGCTGTGTGGCCTCCAGCTCAACGGTTTTCTCCAAGGCCTCAAGGAACTGGCGTGGATGCCGTCCGATCAGTTCGAAATTGTGACGATCAGCATCGACCCCCTGGAAACCCCTGCCCTGGCGGCGGAGAAGAAACAGAACTACATGGCTCAGTTGGGGCGTGAGGGCGCCGGAGCAGGGTGGCACTTTCTGACAGGGGGCGAGCCGAATATTCACGCGGTGGCCGACGCCGTGGGCTTTCGCTATTCCTATGATGAAGAAACCGCGCAATACGCCCATGCCGCCGCATTGATGGTTCTGACTCCAGATGGTCGGATAGCACGCTACCTCTACGGTATCGAATACCCGGCATCGAAAATCAAGTTTGCTCTGCTCGAGGCCGGTCAGGGTGAGATCGGCTCGCCGCTGGACCGGTTGCTGCTCTACTGTTTCCACTACGACTCGACGGATCGTCAATATACTCCGGTAGCCATGAACATCATGCGTGTCGGCGGTGGTGTGACGATGTCCATTCTGGCGGTCGCTATCGGCCTGATGTGGTTCCGTGATGCCCGATCGAGGAAAAAATCCATGAGAAGGATGTCTGACACATGATCCTTACCGGTCTATTCGAAATGATGACGCGCCTGGCTCGGGCGCCCGAGGATGGAGGCGCCACTTTTTGGATGCCGACCCAGAGTTCGACCATAGCCGGCGAGGTCGACTGGCTGTTCAATCTCATCCTCGGGATCTCGGTGTTCTTTTTCGTGCTGATCGTGGTGGTCATGCTGGTATTCGTCGTCAAATATCGGCGGCGTGAGGGTTGGGAAACCGCTCCTGCATCTCCATCCCACAACACTCTCTTGGAGGTGGTTTGGACGGGCATTCCGGTCGCCATAGTCGTCGTCATCTTCTTTTTCGGGTTCAAGAGTTATCTCAATATTTCGACGCCGCCGGCCAACTCGTACCAGATTCAGGTCTCGGGGCAGAAATGGAACTGGGATTTCACCTATCCCAACGGATACGTTGATCAAAACCTGCACGTTCCGGCCGACCGGCCGGTTGAGTTGTTGATGACTTCGATTGACGTCATCCATTCCCTCTACATTCCGGCTTTCCGAGTCAAGATGGACGTCGTCCCCGGCCGCTATTCCAAGGCCTGGTTCGAGGCGACCATGCCCGGGGAATACAACATCTTCTGTGCCGAGTATTGCGGTACCGGTCATTCAGACATGTCGGCGATGGTCATCGTCCATCCCTCCGGAGAATTTGGGCCGTGGTTGGAAAAGGCTTCGAATTTCCTGTTGACGATGACGCCAGTCGAGGGCGGCCGGAAACTCTACGAAATCCGAGGTTGTCAACAGTGTCACAGTGTCGATGGTGGCGCCAGAACTGGACCGACCCTTTTCAAACTCTTCGGCAAGGACGAAAGTCTGACGGATGGGTCGATCGTCACGGTCGACGAGAACTATATTCGCGAGTCGCTGCTCGAGCCCAATGCCAAAGTGGTTGCCGGGTTCGAGGCGGTGATGCCGACCTATCAGGGCCGGTTGAAGGATGACGAGATCGGGGCCTTGATTGCCTACATCAAGTCGCTCGATGGGAAGGCCGCGCTCATCGAAGAGCCAGGATCCGACCGGAAGACTGAGGAGGAATAGCATGGCCGAAGGACATTCAGCCGTTGTGACACCGATGTCCGGGGGCGCCTCCGGAGAGAACTATCTGACGACCGGGAAGGGCCCTTTGTCCTGGTTGTTCACGCTGGACCACAAGCGCATCTCGGTGATGTATATGGTCTGCATCTTGGGTTCCTTCCTGCTTGGGGGCGTGTTCGCACTGCTGATTCGTACCGAACTTTGGTCGCCTGGCGCGACAATCATGACAGCCGATACCTACAACAAGATGTTTACGTTGCACGGCGCGGTGATGATCTTCCTGTTCATCATTCCGGGCATTCCTGCTGCTCTGGGCAACTTCGTCTTGCCCCTGATGCTGGGGGCGAAGGACGTCGCGTTGCCGCGGTTGAATTTGTTGAGCTTCTGGTGTTGGCTCGCAGGGGCGACTGTGTGTCTGGTATCGATTGTCGTCGGGGCGGTCGACACCGGCTGGACCTTCTACACGCCCTACAGCACCACGACCAGTACCGCGGTTGTCAGCATGACCCTCGGGGCCTTTATTCTCGGTTTTTCGTCGATTTTCACAGGCCTCAATTTCATCGTGACGATCCATACAATGCGACCGGAGGGCATGACCTGGTTCAAGATGCCCCTTTTCCTGTGGAGCCTGTATTCGACGGCGATCATCCAGGTTCTGGCGACTCCGGTCCTGGGGATTACCCTGCTGCTGCTGATTGCCGAACGGACGCTGGGCGTCGGCATCTTCGACCCGGCTCTGGGCGGTGACCCGGTGCTCTATCAGCACTTCTTCTGGTTCTACTCCCACCCGGCGGTCTACATCATGATCCTTCCGGCGATGGGCATCATCTCCGAGTTGGTTTCGGTGTTCTCCGGGAAGCGCATCTTCGGCTATAGGATGATCGCATGGTGCTCGATTGCGATCGCCGTGCTCAGTTTCCTGGTTTGGGGACACCACTTGTTCACCTCCGGGCAGTCCGGATTGCTCAACATGATCTTCTCCGCTTTGACCTTCACTGTGGCGATACCCTCCGCGGTCAAGGTCTTCAGCTGGTTGGCGACGATGTACAAGGGAGCGATCAGCCTCGCGGCGCCGATGCTTTACGTCTTGTCCTTTCTCTTCCTGTTTGCCATCGGAGGCCTGACTGGGTTGTTTCTGGGGTCGCTGTCGACCGACATCCACCTGCACGACACCTATTTCGTTGTCGCCCATTTCCACTACGTGATGTTCGGGGGTACGGTGATCGCTTTCCTCGGGGGAATCCATTACTGGTGGCCCAAGATGTTCGGCCGCATGTACTCGGAGTTCTGGGCTCGGATCTCGGCGGCCTTGATCTTCGTCGGTTTCAATCTGACCTTCTTCACCCAATTCGTCATGGGGAGCCACGGCATGCCGCGGCGCTATTACAACTATCTCGAAGTCTTCAAGCCCTACCACCAGGCATCGACCGTCGGGTCCTACATTCTGGGCGTGGCATTCATGATCATGGCCTACTACCTGCTGCACTCCCTGGTGCGGGGTGAAAAGGCGCCCGAAAATCCGTGGGGGGGGGCCACTCTGGAGTGGGCGACAGCTTCGCCGCCGATAGCCACCAACTTCGAGCATGAGATGGTCGGTCTTGATCCCTACGATATTGACAGCCTTCGATTTGACCGGGAGACCGGGAATTATGTACGCAAGGATCCCGGCTCGATCTTCTCGAAGCGAACTGGGGACGAATGATGGCCGGATCGGATCACTCCCATCACAATCCGGATCTCGCGCATCATTTCGAGAATATGGACCAGCAGAGACAGTCGTCCAAGCTGGGGATGTGGCTTTTTCTGGTCACCGAGATTCTCTTCTTCGGGGGCTTGTTCTGCGCCTATGTCGTCTATCGGGTCAACCACCCCGAGGTCTTCGTCTTCGGCCATCACTTTCTGGACAAGACCCTTGGCGCAGTCAATACCGTCGTTCTGATCTGCTCATCGCTGACGATGGCGTGGGCTGTTCGCGCCGCCCAGCTCAAACAGCGGACGATCCTCATGCTGATGCTGGTTCTGTCCTTTGTACTCGCCGGGACCTTCCTCGGCGTCAAATATGTCGAATACAGCCACAAGTGGCATCACGGGCTTCTGTGGGCCTCACGGTACGCCCCGGACGCTCATATCCTGGCTGAAGCCGGGTTTGAAGTACCCGAAGCTCATGTGGAGGAGGCAGTTTCCGAACGTGCTGAGGGGGCGCCCGCCGGCGAGACCATCCCGGCAATCGAGGCGCTCCCTGTCGACGAGACTACCCCGGAGACGCCCTTGGATGAAGTCGCCGATCCTGAGATTTCGAAGATCGGTCCCGCCGCGGCCGGGCCTGCCGGTCTGGCGACTGCCGGGGATCGTGCTTCCGCCGAGGCCGAGCGACATGCCGTCAGTGTGGATCCCGCCAACGCCAGGACCTTTTTCAGCGTCTACTTCTTGATGACCGGCCTTCACGGGATCCACGTCATCCTTGGAATGATTGCGATGCTGTGGCTCATGAAGTTGACGTTTCAGGGCGCCTTCGACGGTGGACACTACACCAAGGTCGACAACATCGCCCTCTACTGGCATGTGGTTGATCTGATTTGGATCTACCTTTTCCTTCTGATGTACCTGATTGATTGAGGAGTTGGATATGAATCAAGCTGAAACCCATCAGGGTCCTCACGTAGCCTCAGTCAAGTTGTTATTGGTGGTCTGGGTCGCGTTGATTTTCGGAACGTGGTTAACGGTGTCCGTGACCTATTTCGATTTTGGCGCCTTCAACATTATTATCGGGCTGGGGATCGCGACTGCCAAGGCGGTCCTGGTGGCGCTGTATTACATGCACCTCAGGTGGGACAAACCGTTCAATGCTTTCATCTTCATCAGCGCCTTTGCCTTTCTGTCCCTGATGATCGGCTTGATGCTGATGGATACCTCTCAGAACCAGCCGGACATGATTCCGGGCTTCGGGGCGGTGGTGGAGAGCGGAGCTGCGCCGGAGATGCCCTGAGTTTCGGGGTTGGAACCAAGATATCTACAAGCGATGGCCCGAGTCTGAAAGCACAAATTCACCACAGAGACACAGAGAGCACAGAGGAACACAGAGGGCAATCCAGGCCGCTCCCGGCGTTCGCCCACCCGTTTCACGGGATCAGCAGAATGCCTGCACCTCGCCTTGGACGCAGGGCGTCCCATCGAAATGCAGGCATTCAGCACGCGGGCCTTGCCCACTTGGGCGAACCAAACCGATGTACTCGATGTCCACTGGAAACGGCAAGCAACGTAGCCCGGTAGCACGCTAAGCGTGCTGGGCCTCAGAGAGGTACGGGCGACGAGAGCTCGCTCTTGGAGATCGTTCCTCTCTGAGACCATAGCGGCCGAAGGCCGCGTACCGGGCGGTGCTGATGATCCTGCAGGGACTCTCCTCTGTGTTTTCTTCTCTGTGCTCTCTGTGCTCTCTGTGGTTTCTATTGCCTCGTTTTTTCGCTT
>DAOWGJ010000010.1 GCA_030637505.1 Holophagae bacterium | reverse complement strand
GTGGACGGCGACGATCGACTGAAAGTCCTGGATTTCGGTCTTGCCAAGCTGCAGGAAACTGACGATGTTTCCGATTCGACCTCTCTTCCCACCGAGGCCCTGACCGGCGTCGGAACCGTGGTGGGCACCGTGCCCTACATGTCACCGGAACAGGTGGAAGGCCTGCCGGTGGATCACCGGACGGACATTTTCTCCCTCGGTATCCTGCTGTACGAGATGGCGACCGGCGTTCGCCCGTTTCAGGGTTCAAGTTCGCCCGGGCTGATGTCGTCGATCCTCAGAGACGTGCCGAAACCGATTTCCGAGGTCCGTGGCGATCTTCCCCGCCACCTCGGCCGCGTTATCGGCCGCTGCCTCGAGAAGGAACGTCGTGATCGCTACCAGACCGCTCGCGACGTATTTAACGAACTCAAGTTCCTCAGGCGCGAGTCCGACTCTGCTGCGGGCACCTCGAGTTCTCATGATTTTGTGGCGGCGGCCACCGAAAAGGGTCTGCGAACCCCGGCATCATACAGCGGCACGAAACAGGCGCAGCCCTCTTTACGAATCGACGGCTCGGGACCGACCGACATCGATGAGGGGTTCTGGATCGCAGTGCTGCCGTTCAAGGTCCAAGGCACGGACAGCGCAGTGGAGGCCCTTGCCGACGGTATTTCCGAGGATATCGTGACGGGTCTTTCGCGTTTTTCCTATCTCAGGGTTATCTCGCGCAGTTCGACATCATGTTTCGCCAATGAGACTCTCGACGTGCGGACCGTCGGCCGGGAACTCGGTGCGCGGTACGTCATGGAAGGCAGCATCCGCCAGGAGGGGCCGGTGCTGCGGGTTGCGGTCCAAGTTGTCGATTCCGAATCAGGCGCCCATCTGTGGGCGGAGACCTACAATCGCCCCTTCAGCCCGGGCGAGATCTTCGAGCTGCAGGATGATCTCGCGCCCCGGATCGTCTCTACCATCGCCGACATGAACGGCATCTTGCCGCACAGCATGAGTGAAGCGATCCGCAGCCGACCGGTCGATCAGCTGAGCCCGTATGAGGCCATGTTGCGCGGTTTCGGCTACTACGTGCGGTTGACCGCAGAAGACCACGCCGAGGCCCGGGCCTGCCTGGAAAAGGCGGTCGCCGATGACCCCGGGAACGCCGATTGCTGGGCGCTGCTGTCGGTGATGTATGCCGAGGAACACAAGCACGGGTTCAACGTCAAACCCTATCCCCTCGACCGATCTCTCGAAGCCGCCCGCCGAGCGGTTGCAGTGGCGCCCTTGAATCACTTCGCCCATCACAGCCTGGCCCAGGCGCTGTTCTTTCGCCGGGAGCTGCAGGCATTTCGAATTGCCGCCGACCGGGCGGTCGCGCTCAACCCCATGGATGGATGCACCACAGCATTCATGGGCATTCTGATGGCCTATGCCGGGCAGTGGGCCGAGGGCTGCGCCCTGGCCGAGAAGGCGATGGAACTCAATCCCCATCATCCCGGGTGGTACAGATTCAGCATCTTTCTAAACGCTTATCGCATGGGGAATTACCAAGCCGCCCTCGATATCGCTCTCATGGTCAACATGCCGAGCTACTTCTTCACCCATGCTGCGTTGGCATCCGCCTACGGCAAGCTCGGCGATCAACCAGGGGCCCGACACGCGGTATCCGAACTGCTCGAAAAAAAACCCGATTTTGCTTCCACCGCGCGCGAGGAGTGGGAACGATGGATTGGTCCTGGAGAGCTCCTCGAGGACCTGCTCGATGGACTTCGGAAGGCAGGGTTGCGGGTCGACGGGATTGGTGGTCAGTCGGAGGATCCTGGCCCGTCGGATGTCGCCTCCCCAGTGAAGGAATTCAGGTCGGTCGGAGTTGGCGCCCGATCGATCACCTCGCAGCACAACAATCTGCCTTTGTACGCGACGCCCTTCGTCGGCCGTCGGCGCGAGCTGCTCGAATTGACTGACCTGCTGAGACGTGAAGAGGTGCGGCTGGTGACCTTGGCCGGGCCGGCCGGCATTGGCAAGACCCGTTTGTCGTTACAGGTGGCGGCAGGCATTTCGGATGACTTTGCGCATGGGGTCTTCTTTGTCGATCTGGCCGGGGTCAGTGATCCTGAGCGGCTACCCTCGACAATTGCGGGTGTGTTAAACGTTGCGGAAACGGCCGGCGAAGAGATGATGGAAACGCTGGAAAACCATCTTCAAGAAAAAAAGATGCTGCTCGTTCTCGATAATTTCGAGCAGATCGTTGAAGCAGCGCAGGTGGTCGGCGATCTGGTGCGTGCAGCGCCTCACCTGAAGGCCGTGGTCACCAGCCGCGAGTTGCTGCACCTGAGTGGCGAATACAACTATGCTGTACCGCCGCTTGCCCTGCCTGATCTCAAGCGCATACCCGCGGTTGAAGACATCTCGCAGTTCGAGGCGGTTGACCTCTTCTTGCAGCGCGCCAGGACCGTCAGGCCGGAATTTGAGATAAACAACGACACCGCGCCCTTGGTCGCCGAAATCTGTGTGCGGTTGGATGGTCTGCCCCTGGCGATCGAGCTGGCGGCAGCGCGCGTGTCGATTTTTTCGGCGCAGCAGTTGCTTGAACGGCTTGAGAACCGGCTGAAGACGGTCAGCAGCAGGGTGCGCGATCTACCGGACCGGCAGCGCACTCTGCGCGGGGCGATCGACTGGTCGTATGACCTGCTGGATGACGATGAGAAGATCCTGTTTGCGAGACTGGCGGTCTTTCAAGGTGGGCGAACGCTCGAAGCGGCGGAGGCGGTATGCGAGGGAAGAGCGGAAGGCATTTCGCTCCTCCAGATTGATGCGGCCGAAGGTCTTGAATCATTGGTTGACAAGAGCCTTTTGCGGCGCATAGGGGGCCGCAGCGGTGAGCCTCGCTTCGAGATGCTGGAGACGATTCATGAGTATGCGCGCGAGCGTCTTGCGGAACGAGACGAAAGCGAGAGGCTGAGTCGATTGCACGCGGAGTATTTCGCAGGGTTTGCTGAAGAGGCAGAGCCCGTTGTCAATACCAGTGAGTTCGCGACCTGGAAACCGCGCCTTGAAGATGAGGCCGAAAATATCCTGTTGGCGCTTGGGCGATCACTGGCCGGCGATGGTATTGCATCGGGAATCAGATTGCTGTCAGCTATTTGTTCGTATTGGTACACAGCCGGAAAGTATTCACTCCATCAAGAGTGGGTGAGCAGGGCACTGGAACGAGTTGATGAGATTCCAACGAGATTGCGAGCGAGGTTTTTGTTGGTGGCGGGCCACGACGCCTTTTTCAGGCATGAACGGAAACGTGGGAGTGTTTTTCTCCAAGAAGCCTTGAAGATCGCTCTGGCTGGCGGGGATCAGCAGTTGGTGGCGAGAGCCTACATCTATCTCATGACAACGGCGATGGGAGTGAAGGATTCAGGAATGTATGAACTGTCCAAGGTGTGGCTGGACAAGGTCGTGGTGATCAGCGACGAGTTGCAGGACACTACCAAGAAAGCCCAGGCCTTGAACAATATGGGTGAGATCGCTCGCTCAAACGGTGATTATGTGACGGCTCGACGGGTGTATGAAGAGAGTCTGCAGCTTTATCGTGAGATAGGGAACAAGCTGCGCGAAAGCCTGGTGCTTGGTAATCTCGGCCAGGTGTCCGAATACGACGAGGATTATGAGGCGGCGAAGGATTACGCCAGGCAGGCGCTGACCCTGGCGGTTGAGATCGACAATCTCTGGTTGATCGGTGACATGATGCGAGCGGTCGCACCGTCCTTTGGTCTTTCCGGCCAACCGTGGAAAGCATCCCGTTTGTACGGCGCGCATGATGCGATCGCCGAATCGATCGGGTCTCGAATCCAACCGGGCGACCTGGCCCAGTACGAGTGCGGGCTCACCGCTGTGAAAGCTCTGATGGATGATGAGGAGTTCGAAAAACTTTGGGCCGAGGGGCGAGAGATGTCGTTGGACGAGGCGGTGGCTTATGTCTTCGCCGATGACGAAATGGGGTTGAATCCTGGTCAGGCGGGCCCGTGATCGGTCGTCACTTATCCCACTACCGCATCACCGCCGCCCTCGGCGCCGGCGGAATGGGCGAGGTCTGGCGGGCCGAGGATACCAAGCTCGGCCGAGAGGTCGCGCTGAAGCTGCTGCCGGAGGATTTCGCGGACGAGCCGGATCGGCACGTTCGCTTCGAGCACGAGGCGAAGGTGCTGGCCGGCCTCAATCACCCAAATATCGCAACCCTTTTCGGCCTTGAACATGCTGACGGCAAACACGTCCTGGTCATGGAACTGGTCAAAGGCGAGGGTCTCGATGAGGTGATAGCCCGCGGACCAATCAGTATCGAAGAGGTCATACCGATCGCACTGCAGATTGCCGAGGCCCTGGAGGCGGCCCACGAAGCGGGCATCGTTCACCGAGATCTCAAGCCGGCAAACATCATGCTCAGCGAGAACGGCACGGTCAAAGTGCTCGATTTTGGACTTGCCAAGGCGTGGGAGACCGAAGGCGGTGATTCGTCGCTTTCTCTCTCCCCAACCATGACCCGCAACGCCACCCTCGAAGGGGTGATACTCGGCACTGCCGCCTACATGAGCCCGGAGCAGGCGCGCGGCAAGAAGGTGGATCGCAGGGCGGATATCTGGGCCTTCGGTGTTGTCTTGTGGGAGATGCTCACAGGGAGCAAGCTCTTCGGCGGGGAGACGGTTTCCGACGTGATGGCCGGCGTGCTCCGAGCTGAGATCGATCTCCAGGAGTTGCCGTCAACCACGCCGACCGCCCTGAGGCAGCTGGTCAGGCGCTGCCTCGAGCGGCAACCGAGGAACCGTCTCCGTGACATCGGCGACGCTCGAATCGCCCTCGAAGAGACACCTGGGGAGGGAGAGCTGCTCGAAGAAACGGCGATCAGTACGACGCCGATTCGGAGGTCCCGCGCGACGGTGACGTGGCTCGCCGCGATGATCGTCGTAGGTGCCATCGCGGCCGTGCTCGGCAATGTCCTTGGGACAAACCGTGAGGTACTGAACGAACCCAGGAGGCTCAGTATTCAGCTGTCGCCGGAGCAGCAACTGTCAACCACCGGCAGCCCGCTCCTCGTTTTTCACCCTGACGGCCGCAGCCTTGTCATTACCGGGGAGTCAGGGGGGCGGCAGGCACTTTTCCGTCGCTTCCTGGGAATAACAGAGGCAAAGCCGATCGCCGGAACCGAGGATGGACAGTCTGCGTTCTTTTCGCCGGGCGGGCGATGGATCGGATTCTCTTCCCACGGCCGGTTGATGAAGGTACCCACCGCGGGCGGAACACCGTTCATTTTTGGCGACAACCAGTGAGCGGGCGGCGCCACCTGGTTGCCCGACGATACCCTGGTCTTCGCGCCAATTTACTCTGACGGACTTTTCCGGGTCTCCGCGGAAGGCGGAGCTACACAACGCCTGACATCGCCTGACCGTGATGCCGGCGAGCTCGGGCACTGGTGGCCCGAGGCGATACCGAATTCTCGGTGGATCGTTTTTACGGCCTTCCGGACACCGGTCGACCGTTCCCGAATTGGTGTACTCGACCTCGAGACTCTCGAGGTGCGTTGGCTGATCGAGGGCGGCTTTTTTGCTCGATTTTCTTCGAGTGGGCATCTCCTCTACATACGAGGAAAGCGGCTGTTCGCGGTGCCATTCGACCCCGAGACCGCTTTGATCACGGGCGCAGCGGTGGCCATGGAGGACGATTTGCGAGTGATGCAGACCAACGGAATGGGGTTGTTCGCCGTGTCGAGCCGGGGTGACCTGGCCTACGTGACCGACTCCTCCGGCAACCCTCTTCGAGAGCTGGTGTGGATGGACCGGTCCGGCGGTGTTCAGTCGGCGGCGAAGCAGCGTCAGCGATTCATGAGCGTCGCTCTTTCTCCGGATGACCGGCAGGCAGCCCTCACCGTCCAGGGCGAGAGCCGGGATCTGTGGACCTATTCATTTGACCGCGGCACGCTGTCCCGCTTGACGAGTTCCGACGACACTGAAACCGACCCAAAGTGGTCACCCGACGGACGCGAGCTGTATTACGTGGTCGATCGTCCGCCGTTCGTGCTTTACCACATCCCGGTCCGGTCCCCGGACTCCGGCCAGCCGATCTGGGACGAGCCCTCAGAGGTCGACACGACCGGAATTGCCGTCAATCCCGACGGCCGGTGGCTCGCATTCGTCCGGACGGAGGCGGAGACGGGAAACAACCTCTTCGTGCGGTCGATTGTTGGCAACGAACAACCCCGCCCGTTCCGCGCCGGCCGCGCAGATGAGTCGTACCCGACTTTTTCTCCCGACGGCCGGTGGCTCTGTTATCAGTCAGATGAGACGGGCCGGCCCGAGATCTACGTCGAGGCCTTCCCAGGCCCTGGAGAGCGCATTCAGATTTCGGCTGACGGAGGTATCCGACCGCTGTGGTGCCGCGGCAGTGGCGAAATCTTTTATCGTCACGACGACGAGTTTCGGGCTGTCGAGACCATGCTCGACGGAGATCGTTTCGAATTCGGTACGGCCCAAATCCTCTTCTCTCAGACGATTATCGACCGAGGCGTGGGCGGGCAAAGCCGAAGCTACGACGTCACCACCGACGGGAAGCGTATCTTGGCTATGACCGTTCCCGACGCGGACCTGCCGCGCCGGATCGAGTTCGTCACGAGTTGGACCAGCGAGCTTGAGCGTCTCGTGCCGGGGAACGGGAGATGAAGGGGTCGATGATCGGCACGAGCCTGTTACTCTGAGGATCTCCTCGTCATCTTGAAGTCCGCCGCATGGTTCGGCTTGCCGTCCTTCCAGAACCACCACTGTTCCTCGACATGGTCGGCGTCCACTAATTGAATCGATCCCTGGTGGATGTGGCCGTCGCTCGGCTTCATATTGCTGCCGCCGTTGAATCCGAAGGCGAGCGTGTCACCCGTCGAGGTCGCAAGATCAAGCTTGAAACGGGGCTGGTTGCCGGCGGCGCAGTAGTGGGTTGCCACCAGTTCGTCGCCATCCATGTGGTACACGGTCATCATCTCGTGATCGGTGCCGGGAAACAGCTCCTCGATCACCACGCTTCCCGCAGAAGCCACGCGGTAGGTGATGGTTTCCTCCCCGCCCGGGGTCTTGACATCCCAGGTTCCTGCCAGCGTCTTCAGCTTCTCAAACGCTTGGCTGTCCTCAACCGGTTCGCCGGCCACGGCGGAGCCTGCGAGGAGCGTAAGACCAATAACCAATAAAACACTCGTGACTTTTTTCATGAGAGATCTCCTTTGTCTTGTTTCGGCCAAATTTTGGGCTGGG
>DAOWGJ010000141.1 GCA_030637505.1 Holophagae bacterium | reverse complement strand
GCCTCAAGGAAAGGAGTCTCGCGTATACCGCGGATCTGAGCCGGAGAATCGTTCGCTGCCCCGCCCAAGCCAGACACAGGACGTAAAGGCCCTCCAATACGTAACCGGCGAGAACCGCCCCAAGATAGAAAAGAGCCACCGTTCCCAGCCCCTCGGCCAAACCCGGAACGACGTGGTCGTCGATTGCCGTCTTGAGCAGAAAGGGCTGAGCCAGGCTGAGGACTGCGGCCGCCGGCGTCAGGGCCAACGCCAGGGCAAAGGCCCAGGCATCGGGCCGCATATAGGGCCAAAGACTCCTGAGGCCGCCGCTCCGAGTCTGACTCATGACGCCGCCTCATGGGTCGACGCCGTGCCGGCCCGCTGGGCTAGCCAGGTCTCCCGGTAGATGCCAGGTCGTTTGACCAACTCGTCGTGATGCCCAGTGTCGATCAAACGGCCCCGGTCCAGAACCAGTACCAAATCCGTTCGCCTCAGGGCCGAAAGACGGTGGGATGCAATCAACACGGTCGGTCCGCCGTCGATCCCGGACAGATCCGTCAGGCTGTCGACCAGTCCCGCTTCGGTCGCGTGATCGACAGCAGAAAGCACATCGTCCAAAATCAAAAGATCACCCCGCCGGTAGAGGCCCCGGGCCAGTGCGACCCTTTGCCGCTGGCCTCCCGACAGCATGATGCCTCGTTCACCAACGATGGTGTCCATGCCGTACTGCAGGGCCTCGATGTCCGACACCAGAGCGGCAGCGGCGACCGCCTGCTCAATACGTCGTTGATCGGCGTCTCTTTCGAGCGCCACGTTGGACGCGATCGTGTCGGAGAAGAGAAATGGCCTTTGAGGCACCACCGCCATACGCCGCCGCCATGCAGCAAGGTCGAGATCCAGCACATCGGTCCCGTCGATGAATACCGAGCCTCGAGGTGGGTCGTACAACCGCGCCAAAACCCGGAGAAGGGTGCTCTTCCCGCTCCCGGTCCTCCCAAATAGCCCGACCATCGAACCCGCAGGCAGGTCGATTGTGAGGCCGTCGAGAACCTGGCGCTCAGGCTCATCGGGATACGAAAACGTCAGGTTCTTCAACGAGATCGAGGGACCGCCACCCGTCTCGACCACCACACCCGGTGCAGCGGTTGTCACCGACTCAGGCGCGTCGAGCAGTTCGAAGATCCTCTCCAAAGAGGCCCTGCCGCGGGCCAAGACCGACAGCAGCCACCCCATTGACCGCAGGGTCGGCAAAAGCACGGTCAAGAGGGCGGCAAAAGCTACCAACTCCCCGACGCTGATCGTGCCTTCGATCGCCATCGGGCCACCGACGGCCAACAACATAAACATCGCTACCCCACCGGAGAGAACCAGAAGGGGCAGAGCCACGGCACGGATCAAAGCCAACTGAATGCCCGTCTTGAGCCACGCCCGGTTACGATCTTCGAATCGGCTGACGAAGGCCTCCTCGGCAACGAATCCCTGGATCGCCGCCATTCCCTGGAGGGTTCCCAGGACATGCTCGGAGATCTCGCCCAGCTGTTCCTGGGACCGCTTCCCGAGCACAAAGACCCGCCGTATGCCGAACTGCACGGCGCCGATTCCAATCAGGATCGGGATCAGAGCAGCCAACGTCAGCTGAGGGGACAGCGAGACCATCTTCCATCCGGCGAGGGTCACGGCCATCGTGACGTTGAGAACCTGGAGGCCGCCGAATCCAACCAGGGTTCGGACCCAGGTGACGTCGTTGGAGGCCCGGGAAACGATGTCCCCGCGAGTCTGTCCCGCATAAAACGTGGGCTGCAGCCGCATCAATTTTGCGAAGACGTCCCGGCGGATCAGGTACTCCTGATTCCGGCCGGGGTTAAAAATCAAGATCCGGGACAGGGTCCGGACGACGATCACCGCCGCCCCCATCAGGCCGATTGTGACGACGTAGCGGCCCAGAGGCGTCCCCGCCCGCAAGGCATCGATGGCGTGGCCTATCTGACCGGGAATGCTGACCGCCAAGTAGTTGGTCACCCACAAAAAGAGCCCACCGGTGGCGTACCAGCCGAGGTAGCGACTGCTGTAGGTCCGCAGCAACCGAATGATCGGCCGCCGGCCCCAGGCCCCTCTGCTCTCACCCGTTTTCACCGCGTCGCGCTCCTCCATCCCTTGTGCAACCATATCGCGGCCATCGCTATTCACTGCTATCAGCCGTCAGCCGAGTCGGTTGAAGGCCTCGAAAGAGCAGATATAATGAAACTCAGATCCAACCAGATGGGAGAGTGGGCGTAGATTGTGAACACAGCAGCACACAACATCAGCACGTGCTCCGTCGAAGGCGGTCGCATTGCGTATCGCCGCGCCGGCAAAGGGGAGCCGGTTGTGCTGGTTCACGGCGTCATGTCGAGCTCCTTCATCTGGCTCCCCGTCATCCCCTACCTGGAAGACCGATGGGACGTCATTGCTGTTGATTTGATGGGCTGCGGTGACTCGGATCGGTTGCAGGGCGCAGATCTGTCCATCCGGGCGCATGCGGCCCGTCTGCATGAATTCGTAAATGCCATCGGTCTCAACCGCTTCCACCTCGTCGGCCACGACGTTGGTGGCGGCATCAGCCAGATCTTCGCCGTGCGCCACCCCGAACGACTTCACAGCCTGACCCTGGTCAACACCGTGGCCTATGATTTCTGGCCCGTACAGCCGATCATTGCCGTGCGCACCCCGTTTCTTCGGCAACTGGCCATGGCGACTCTCGACATCGGGATGCTTCGTCTGATCGTTCGTCGTGCGCTCCACCACAAGGATCGATTGACGCCGGAGCTTTTCGCCAGATTCCACCGCGAGGTCTCCGCTCGCGGGAGCCGCCGCAGCTTTCTCCGATTCACTCGGAGCCTGGATAACGCCCACCTCCTCGAGATCAGCGTCGACCTCCGGAGGCTCAGTGTTCCGACTCTGGTTATCCGCGGCGAGCAGGATGTCTACTTGAGTGTCGAGATCAGTCGGCGCCTGAATCGAGAGATACCCGGCAGCCGTCTCGTAACTGTTGGTGAAGCAGGTCACTTCATTCAGATCGATCAGCCGGAGCAGCTGGCCGACCACCTGATTCAGCACCTGTCGGAGGCATCCAGTGGATGACCTGAATCAGTGGCGGCCAGACGAGCTCGAGGAGAGGCTTCGCCTGACTGAGGCTGAGAACGCCCTCCTCACGGAACAATCCGAGGATGTCCTCTTGCTCGGCCTCGTGGCGGAGGCGATCGCCGACGAGGTCACGGCCGAGGAGATCGTCGCCACGGTTCTCGAGCGAGCCGCCATCCTCAAGGAACTGGACTACGCCTGCTTCGCCGAACTCGACGGGTACGCCGTAAAAGTGCTCCAGGATTACTCAGTGCTCTTCGAGGCACGCGTCTCTCCCGAAATCAGGTTGCCGGCAACCATGGTTTCCGCCCTGGGTTCGGGATCAGCCACGGTTGCGGTGCGATCCGATGATCCGTCGGCTGCCTCGATTCTCATGGAGATTGACGGCTTCACTCCGGTCAGCGTGCTGGCGGTTCCCTTTCAGCGCGAGGGAGAAACAAAACGCCTGTTCCTATTCCTGGACCAGGTCAGATCCGTCGATCAACTGGAAGCCTTGAAACCTCTGCTGGAACAGGTGATCGGCATAGCGGCAGCCAGGCTGGAGAATCTGTATCTCATGGGGCAACTCCGCGAACTCAATACCGACCTCGAGAAGCGCGTGGCGGCCCGGACCGCCGATTTGCGCCGGGCGGCAACGGTTTTCGAGAGCACCAGCGAAGGCGTGATGATCACGGACCCTGATCAAAAAATCGTCGCTGTGAATCGCGCTTTTTGCGAGGTGACCGGGTACTGCGATTCTGAAGTGATTGGTAAGTCGCCGAGTCTGCTCCAATCCGGGAGACACGATCGGCAGTTCTACGACAGCATGTGGCAGTCGATCCGTGAGACCAGGAAATGGAGAGGGGAAATCTGGAACCGGCGGAAGAACGGCGAGATCTACCCCGAGCTTCTCAACATCTCCGAGGTTCGGGGCGAGGACGACGAGCTGACAAATTTTGTCGGCGTCTTCTCCGATATCAGCGCGCTCAAAGAGTCAGAGGCCAGATTCGAACATCTTGCCCATCACGACCCTCTGACCGGTCTTCCCAACCGACTGCTCCTCAACGCCCGCATGGAGCATGCGGCAGTCAGGGCCCACCGCACCAAATCGCGGTTCGCGGTGCTGTTTCTTGACCTGGATCGATTCAAGACCGTCAACGACTCCTTTGGACATCCAGTCGGTGACCAGCTTCTGCAGGAGGTGGCGCGACGATTGACCGACTGCGTGCGAGCAGATGACACGGTTGCTCGCCTCGGAGGTGACGAGTTCACGATCCTGATCGAAGATCTCCTCGATCCTGGGAGTGCCGTAAAGACGGCGGCCAAGATCCTGGAAGCTCTGGCCGAGCCGTTCGATCTTGGTGGTCTTGAGGTCTTCTCGTCATGTTCTTTGGGTATCGCCCTATTTCCTGACGACGGTGGTGATGCGACGACACTGCTCCGCAACGCCGACAGCGCCATGCACCGCGCAAAGGAGGAAGGGCCGAAGAGCTTCCACCTGTATACAACGGACCTTTCGGAAATGGCCCGCCAACGTCTGGAAATCGAAACGGGCCTTCGTCGCGCTCTCGAGCGTGATGAGTTCGTGCTCCACTATCAGCCCCAGGTGTCGCTGTCCGACGATCGAGTCATCGGCGCCGAAGCACTGATTCGCTGGCAACATCCGAAAAAGGGCCTGATACCCCCAAATCGTTTCATCCATGTCGCCGAGGAAACTGGACAGATAGAGGCGATAGGCGAATGGGTTCTCAAGGCGGCTTGCAGTGAGAATCGGAAATGGCAGGACGCCGGTTTGCCTCCGATTCGCGTCGCGGTCAACGTGTCAGGTCTCCAGATCACCCACACACCGTTGGAGGAGGTGGTGCGCGAGACTCTTGAGTTTTCCGGTCTCGACGCTCGGTACCTGGAGTTGGAGATCACCGAGAGTGTGGTCATGGACCAGGCCGAGGTGTCGGCACGGACACTCGACGCCCTCAAGAAACTCGATGTCTCACTGGCAATCGACGATTTTGGGGCCGGCTACTCTTCCCTCAGTTATTTGAAAAGGTTCCCGATCGATCGGTTGAAGATCGACCAGTCTTTCATTCTTGACATCATCAGCAGCACCCATGACCAGGCCATCGCTCAAGCGGTGATTGCCCTGGGCCACAGTTTGCAGCTGACGGTCATCGCCGAGGGTGTGGAAACCACCGAGCAGCTCGAATCGTTGCGTGCCCAGGGCTGTGACGAAGTCCAGGGTTACTTGTTCAGCCATCCGCTCCCCGCCGGGGAGTTTGCGGAGTTCTTGGCGAAACATCAGCCCCAGCCCTGAGTTTTCACATCCGTGATATTCCGGCTGAGAACACACAATCAAAGGATGAGAACCATACCTTCTATCCCGACACCTGCCCGCAGGCGGTCAGAACACGAGAGGGAGCGCGGGAGAGGGGGGGGGTGAGAATTGAAGATTTTGTATTTTCAATAACTTCTTTGCGTTCCCTTTGCGGCCATAGCGTCTTTGCGGTTCAATGCTCTTGTTCCCGTTTCGTGCCTTTTTGTGGCTCTCTTCTGGTTTTTGTTGCTGAGCTGAGAGCTGAGAGCTGATCGCTGACAGCTCCTATGCCATACTGCGGCAATGCTCCATCCCTCCCCGTTGATCGACACGCCCCTGACCCGCGCCCTGGGCATCGAGGTGCCCCTGATCTGCGGGGCAATGTACCCGTGCTCCAATGCGGAACTGGTCGCCGCGGTTTCCGAAGCCGGCGGCATCGGCATCGTGCAGCCGATCAGCCTGACCTATGTCTACGGCCACGATTTCAGGGAGGGGCTCCGGCGCATCCGGGAGATGACTGACAAACCGATCGGCATGAACGTCTTGACCGAGAAGAGCTCCGAACGCTACCTCGAACGCATGCGCCGTTGGCTGGACATCGCCGTCGAAGAGGGCGTGCGGTTCTTCGTCTCGTCTTTGGGCGACCCGCGGTGGATCGTCGATACCGTCGAGGGCGCCGGCGGCGTGGTCTATCACGACGTCACCGAGCGCCGATGGGCCCAGAAGGCCGTCGATGCCGGTGTTCACGGCCTGATCGCCGTCAATAACCGAGCAGGAGGCCACGCCGGTTCTCTGAGCCCCGAGGCCCTCCTCAACGAGATCGCCGACCTCGGCTTGCCCGTTGCCTGCGCCGGCGGGATCGGCGATGGCGCCGGATTTGTCCACGCGTTATCGATGGGTTACGTCGGGGTTCAGGCGGGAACCCGTTTCATCGCGACGACCGAGTGCGCCTCGCCCGAAGAGTACAAACTGGCCGTCGTCGAAGCCGGCGAAGAGGACATCGTCCTGACCCACCGCCTGACCGCCGTCCCCGTCGCCGTCATCAACAACGAGCGAGTCAGGCGCGAGGGCACTGAGATTCCCTGGCTCGCCAGGCGACTGTTGGCCAACGCCCGAACCAAACACTGGGTCCGGGCCTTCTACTCGCTCAAGTCCGTCCTCAGTCTCAAAAAGTCCGCCACAGGAAAAATGTCTTCCACAGACTATTTCCAGGCCGGCAAGAGCGTCTCGGGCGTCACGGCGATCGAAAGCGCCGGCGAGATTGTGCGGCGATGGGC
>DAOWGJ010000255.1 GCA_030637505.1 Holophagae bacterium | reverse complement strand
GAGGCCGTTGACCAGGCGATGGCGACCACGGAAGTGTTACATCTCTCAGACCGCCTTTTGGGCACGCTGTCCGGCGGAGAGCGGCAGCGTACGTTGATCGCCGCCGCCCTGGCCCAGGGCGGGCGGGTGGTGCTTCTGGACGAGCCGACCTCCTACTTGGACTATCGGCATCAGGTGCAGGTCCTGGATTTGCTGGATCATCTGCACCGCGACCTCGGCTACACGCTGGTTGTTGTCACGCACGATCTCAATGCGACCGTGGGATGTTCGGACTCCGTGTTGGCCTTGAAGGACGGCCGTGTGGCCTTTGCCGGGACGCCGGAAGGGCTGCTGGATGTCGATCGACTGGCCGCCATCTATGAGAATGATTTCGAACTGGTGAAGCGTGGCGTGGGCAGCGTGCCGTTGGTCGTTCCGACCCGTGGCGGAAGGGGAGGGACCGGACAGTGAGGTCACGGGTTATCTTGCTGATGGGCCTCTCCGTGCTCGTCGTCCTCGTCGCCCCGATGATCGGTATGCACGTCATCCCGTGGGCCGCTGTCGTCGATCCCTTCAGCAGGGAACCCTCTGCTGTCATCTTCTGGCAGATTCGTATTCCGAGGGTGCTGGTGGCCTTTGTCGGAGGTTCCGGGTTGGCGCTGGGTGGAGCGGCCTTCCAGGCAATGTTCCGGAACCCCCTGGCGACTCCCTACACCTTGGGCGTGGCCAGCGGCGCCGCTCTGGGGGTCGCTTTTGTGACCCGTATCGGCCTGTTGATGGTCCCCTGGGGGGGGTGGTTTGTTCCTGCCGCGGCATTCGCCGGGTCACTGCTTGCGGTCGGTGTAGTTTGGGGTGTGGCGCGGTTGAGGCCGGATTTTTCGACAACAGTGCTCCTGCTTGCCGGTGTGGCGATGACGTTTTTCTTCTCCTCCTTGATACTGTTTCTGCAGTACACCGCCAACCTCGGAGACTCCTTCAGAATCGTCAGGTGGTTGATGGGAGGGCTGGGTGAGGCCCGTTGGGAATCACTTGTGGTCATGGTACCGGCGGTCGCTGTCGGAGCCATGGTGGTCGGGTGGCGGGTTCGGGATCTCGACCTCTTGATGGTGGGCACCGACATCGCAGCCGGTAGGGGGGTGGATGTCGTCCGGACCAGGGCGGCGATATTCCTGGGCACCTCACTCGTGGTTGCTGCCGTCGTGTCGGTTTGCGGCCCGATCGGTTTTGTCGGCATGATGGCGCCGCACATTTGCCGCCTTCTGGTAGGGGGGCACCACCGGGTACTCCTCCCGGTCTCAATGGTCTTTGGAGGGACCTTCCTGGTTGCCTGCGATACCGTCGCCAGGACGATTTTGGCGCCGGTCGAACTCCCTGTCGGCGTAATCACGGCATTTCTGGGTGGTCCATTTTTTCTCTGGCTGTTAATTCGCCAACGGGCCATTTTCCAACACTGAGGATCCTCAAGGCTTTTCATGCCCGGCCGGGAACCCCCTGTGCTGCTGGTTGCAATTACCATTGGGATTTTCCGCTGGGCCTCCAGATGGTGTAGTGTAGGTCCATGATGGAAAACAAAGGACGAATTCTCCTGACCGGGATGAGTCCCGAGACGGTCGAGCGGTTTCAGCCGGATTTGGTCGAGGCCGGTTTTGAAGTGATTGTGGAGCCCGATGCCGGGCGTGCCACCGAACATCTGGACAAGCGGGGATTTCGGGCCATCGTGTCGTATTACCCTCTTGAGACCGGGCACTTGGGCGCAGTCCTTGACGCCATGAGGGTCAAGGACAGCCCCAACTACGGGACCGGCCTGGTCTTATTGGTGCGAAGGGACAGGCTCAGGGCCGCGGCGGGTCTGGTCGGCCGCGGCGTCAACAAGGCACTTTCGGTCGAAGAAGCGCCTGTTGTTCTGAGGATCGTGCTCGAACGCCTGATAGAGGTCGCTCAGCCGATGGTCTTGAGGCTACCGTTGGCCATTGAGGTTTCCGCAATTTCCGGTAGGAATCGGTTTGATTGGACGACCGAAAACCTCTCGGGCAGCGGTATGCTGATCGGTACCCCGGATCCCCCCGCAATGGGTACTGCATTCCGGTTCACCCTCTTCCTCCCGGAGGGGGAGATTGAGGGCGACGGGGTGGTTGTACGCCAGACTTTCGAGGGACGGGAGGCTGTCGGTGGATTTGGGGCACGTTTTCTTGGCTTTTACAAGAACGGCCAGGCCCGACTTCTGAGTTTTCTCCGCGAAAGCGGGGAGTAGGGACCCGCGCCAGCCCGAAGGGCTGCCACGGCGCAGCCGTGGGGGAGCAAAGCGACCAGCGTGGGCTGGGGACCCGCTCCGGCTTGGCCGGAGTGGGCTAGTTCCCGTCCGGAAACGGCACTTTTCCGCAATTTCGTCGTCAGGCCCCTCGTTCGAAGGATGCTGTGTGGGAATGGAACCAATCCCCCAACACTACGATTCGTTCGACGAATTGTATTTATGCCTTATTTATGCTATCCTGGATTCAGGAGGCAAAGATGGATATCAGGCAGCAACCCGAGACGGCAGCAACGACCATTCCCTTGACGGCGGTCGCGACCGTTTTACCGGCATGCCGGTCCCAGTGGCCGTTGGACGCACGAGAGGTTTTCAGCGGAGTTCTTCGGGACCTCAATGCGTGGTGTCGGGACAATGGCTATTCGGCGAGCCTCAATGGCTCAACGGCCGAAGAAGCCGTGAGGCAGACATGGGGCGGTGTATCTCCATGTGCGTGAAGGGCAAGGGGCTATCGACTCTCAGTGTAGGGTGGGCCTTGGCCCACCATTGGGCGGCTTCATTGTGGTGGGCCAAGGCCCACCCTACATTCTTCTTTGTGGCTATTTCTTGATTTTTGCAAGCGGCTAATCTGACAGCTGATAGCTTTCCCCGGGTCAGGACGTCGTTTCACCCGGCTGTGCTTCTATCCAGAACCATCCCCGAAGATCACCCTCGGCATATCCCGTTGCCCTATCGTCGGGATAGTGCTCGGCCAGGGCGCTTTGAATCGATTCGTCAATCTCTTCGGGAGTGCCGTGACACATCTGGCACTGCGCCTTGAGTCGGATCGGCAAAAGAGCGCCAAATTCACCGTTCGGACCGATGAGGTAGGTCGGGTGTCCGACCTGACCAGCGACGGTTTGCTCTGCCCATTGGGGCGGAGTGTTGGCCGAATTGCGGAGTTTTTGTGAGGTTCGGCCGATCTTCACACCGTAGTCTTCGACAATGTGGGCCGCAATCGCGGGGGCTTTGGCGCCGCACACGGTGATGCCGGCTGTCGGGTCATCGGAATCCAGGGCCGCCATCAGTTCGCCCATCATCTCTGATGCAAACGCGTTGGTCGCTGCGAGGCAGAGCTCATGTTGAGCCTTCTGGGTCTCGGACATTTCTTCGGGGGTAACTGTGGTCCATTGAGCGACAGCGGATTGCTCTTGAACCTCGACCTCCTGGTCCTGCCCATCCGAGCAGCCGATCAGTGCGATACAGCTAACGATCATCATACCGGCAAAGATCCTCATCTCATTCCCTCCTCGTGATTCCACGCGCCGATTATCAGTACTCCCATCTGGGACTTTACCACCGAAAGCTGATCGCTGACAGCCGAGGTCGCCTTGGGAGTAGGCTCTGTGTTCCTCTGGGGTCTCTGTGCCTCTGTGGTAGATCTTGCAAACGGCTTCGCTGAAGGACGAGAGTTTTCGATCCGGGCGTGGGATAATGCCTCGATGTCCGGCAAAGTGGTTGATTCACGTGCGTGGAGTTTGGGCGAGATCGGTGATCTCCTGAATGGAACTCTCCTCAATGGAGTTGGGTTCGAAAGGTTGATTGAAGGGTTCGTATCCAGCGGCGATCATGATCAACCGTTGAGTCTGTTTGTCGCCTACGAGGGTGCGCGCGTCGACGGCCATGATTTCATCCGACAGGCTTTTGACAACGGCGCCGTTGCTGCCGTCGTCACCAACAGGGAGAAGTTGGGAGGGCGGCCCGGCATCCTGGTCAGTAACGCCCAGAGGGCTCTTTCCCGTCTTGCCGCGGCCTTCGCCGGAGAGCCTTCGAAGGACATGCTGACCATTGGTATTACCGGGACAAATGGAAAAACGACGGTTCATTGGCTGCTGTATCACGCCCTCGAGCGGTTGGGCTTGCCGGGTATTCGTTTGGGCAGTCTGGGAATCTCCGCTCATGGTTCGGTTGAGAAATCGGGCAAGGTATCCGTTCGCGGTTCCGGCGACATCATGATGACGACCCCAGCGGCTGAGGAGATTCACGACTCGTTGCGTCAGGCCCTGGATTTGGGGTTGAAGAGTTGTGTGTTGGAGACCTCGTCCCATGCTCTGGTTCAACACAGGGTCAGTGACGTCTGGTATGACGTGGTGGTTTTTACAAATCTCAGCCCGGACCACCTCAACTACCACGAGGACATGGAGAGTTACTTCCAAGCAAAGGTCGGTCTCTTCCGGCAATTGGCCGAAATGCGAACGGCTGATAACCCGGATGGGGGCGCCGTCATCAATGCCGATTGTCCCTGGGGTAGACGATTGGCGATCCTGGCTGCCCGGATGGACCTTCCGGTGACTACCTTCGGCACTGCATCGGATGCCACGGTCGGTATTGTGGAATTTCGGCAGAAATTTCCCGTGGGCCTGCTGGTGCTGGAAAGGGAAGGGCGTCGTTACTCGATTACGACACCGTTGATCGGTGACTACAACGCATCCAATATCGCCGGCGCCTTCGGAGCGCTGGTCGCTTCCGGGTTCGATCCAGTCGACGTCTGCGCGGCCTTGTCCGACGTGCCGAGCGTTCCGGGGCGATTGGAGTCGGTCGGCAACGAGGACGTCACCGTCCTGGTTGATTACGCCCACACAGGTGAGGGACTGAGGAATCTCCTGGCGGCCGTACGCTCCTTCGCCGAGAAGGACCTCTGGGTTGTTTTCGGTTGCGGTGGCGGGAAGGATCCCGGCAAGAGGGTGGCGATGGGGGAAGCTGCTGCCGATTTCGCCGACCGGATTGTGTTGACCTCAGACAATCCCCGGAATGAGGACCCAGTCGAAATCGTCGAGGACATCCTGGGATCCGGTTGCAGGGCGGAGTTCGTTGAATTGGACCGGGCCCTGGCGATCGAGAAGACCTTGAAGGCCGCAGAGAGGGGTGACGTGGTCGTCCTGGCCGGCAAGGGCCATGAGGACTACCAGGTAATCGGTCAAGAAACGCTACCCTTCTCGGACCGCGATGAGGCGATCAAATGGCGGGAGAGGGGCGCGCTGAACCGGGGTCCCCGGACAGATTGACCCGGTGTTCCCAAGGAAAACCCGGATTTCTGAAGAGTTAAATGCCTGACCGGGAGGAGCCGGAAATAAATAACGACAGACCGGTCCGCAAGGTAGAAGTCCCAGGTTGCAGGTACCAGGTTTTTGGCGACTTATCCTCGAGCACCTCCGAAACAACGAGCCAGAAAGCAAGCCGACGTTATACGAACTGGGGCAATTACGGGGTTTGCCGGTGACCGCACACTGTGGGGTTTTCCCGAGCCCGAGCCCGTTCCCGTTGCCGTGCCCGGCTCTTCTCGCCTTCGGCGCAGGCTGAAAAACCACTGGAGCGGTTTTCTGAGTCCAGCTTCAAGGGGCAACACATTTCGATAACGATAACGGTAACGGGCTCGGGCTCGGGTGAAGGCGCGGCATTTTCTTTTGGTTCCGCCTACGCCGGGTTGGGAAACACAACGCGCTCCTCGAACTGAGATCTGAAACCAGCAGCCCGAGAGTTGAGACCTGAGCTGATAGCAAAACGGCGGAGGGTTGCCCCTCCGCCGGTTGGTTTTGGCCCAGGGCCGTTAGTCGGTGGTCCAAGCCGCCGTATCGCCGCTTTCGAAACCATCGAAGAAGAGTGCTTCAGGAATGTCTCGGAAGACAAGACTGTCGAACGCGGCGTCAAAGTCTGCGCCTGGATCGGCGCCGCCGGTGCCGGCAAACGACACCAGGGCGGACATAGCGTCCATCGGTCTGAGCGAGTTGGCCCAAGGGATTTGTGCCCATCCGCCGCCGGTGTCTCCGATAACGACTCCG
>DAOWGJ010000120.1 GCA_030637505.1 Holophagae bacterium | reverse complement strand
TGCGCGATCCCCTACGCCCTGGAAGGGTTGATTTCCGTCGACAAGACCTTCAAGAAGGACGATCTGTTGACGGAGGTCGGCGCCAATCTGATTCGGCTGAAGGCCCTCCGGGTCAACGCCGAGGGCCACACCGTCGATCTCGAAGACGGAACGACCATCAGCTACGGCAAGTTGTTCATCTGCGTCGGGGCAACCCCAGTCCGGCTGCCGGTTCCAGGCGCCGACCTTCCGAATGTCTACACGGTCAAAACCGGCGAGGACATGATCCGTCTGTTGGAACGTCTGAACGGAAACCAGGACTTCTGCGTCGCCGATTCAACGGGCGCGGTTCCCGAGGGTTTGAAGGCCGTCGTCATCGGGGCCGGCGCCATCGGCCTGGAACAGGCAACCGCATTCAGGGCACGAGGCGCCGAGGTCCACCTGGTCGAAATGCAGGACCGGCCTCTGCCTTTGATGTTGGACGGCGAAATGTGCTCGGAGATGATCACCGAAGAGATCCACAAGACCGGCATTCACTTTCATGTCGGCGTCTCTCTCAAGGAAATGATCGGGGACGACGAGTGTGAGGCCGTCGTCTTGTCCGACGGCACACGCATCGATCTCGACCCAGGCCGGGACTTCGTCGTTCTGGCGGCCGGCATGAAGCCTGAGATCGGCTTCCTCGACCTCGATCTCTTCGAGCACCGGCCCGACGGTCTGGTGGTCGACAGCCACATGCGCACCAGTGTCACCGACGTCTGGGCCGCCGGTGACTGTACCGCCTTCTACTCCGGGATCGACGGGAAGCCGATCGGCGGAAAACTGGCGACCAACGCGGTTCCGATGGCCAAGGTCGCCGCCCAGGACATGATGGGCATCGAAACCGGCTATCCCGGATTCTTCAATGGCGCCGTAACGGTGATGGGTGATCTCCGCATCGGCGGCACCGGTTTCACCGAGACTATTGCCCGTTCGCGAGGCCTCGAGGTCTTCTCGACAACTGCCGAGCTGCCCACACGTTTCCCGATGATGCCCGAAAAGGGATTTATCAGGATTCGCCTGATCTTCGAGGAGCAAAGTCTCCGCCTTGTCGGCGCCCAGATGGTCGGTACCGACGGCGTCGCCGAGAGGATCGACCTCTTGACGCTGGCAATCCAACAGTCCCTGACTGCCGTTGATCTGGGTCACCTGAGCTATTCGGCCCAGCCCTGGCAGACGTTCTTCCCGGCAAAGAATGTCATCGTCGAGGCGGCGACAGCGGCCGTCAACAGCAGGCGATAGCATGACCGTCGAACACTCGGACCACCAGCCGAAGTTAAAAGACCGCGACGCCTATGGGCGGGTGGCGACGATCCTGGGCGCCCTGGCGAACCCGGTCCGGCTGGAGATCATCGAGCTCCTGGCTCAGTGTGAACGGTCAGTCGACGCGCTGGCGAAAAAGTGCAGCCAGCCCCTGAAAAACATCTCGCATCACCTGCAGAAG
Organism: Holophagae bacterium; assembly: GCA_030637505.1. Classification (GTDB taxonomy): domain Bacteria; phylum Acidobacteriota; class Thermoanaerobaculia; order Thermoanaerobaculales; family Sulfomarinibacteraceae; genus DAOWGJ01. Next base: position 3,533 of record DAOWGJ010000120.1, on the reverse strand, counting down.
CTGCATTCTGCCGGTATGGTCGAGAGGAGGTCTGAGGGCCGAACGGTCATCTACTTCCTGGCCGACCCCTCAGTCGCGACATTCTGGTCTCAGACCCGGCATTTTGCCGAGGAACGGCTGTCCGGTCTTATTTCCCGGGCCGGGGGAGTAACCCCATCGATCCACGGCATTGATCTCAACCCTGAAATCCTGAACGATCTTCTCAAAAAAGACCGAATTACCGTGATCGACGTTCGTCCGCCGGAAGAGTTTTCGGCGGGGCACCTGCCCGGTGCTCGATCGGTCCCGTTGGAGTCCCTCAAGGAGCAAATGCAAGACTTCCCCAGGGACCGGCCTGTCGTCGCCTACTGCCGAGGACGCTACTGTCTGCTGGCCGAGATCGCCGTCGACGTTTTGGAGAACTCCGGATTCGAAGCCACACGGTTCGCCGACGGGGTCATCGAATGGCGGGACGCCGGTTTGAACGTCGAACGATCCCCTTCCGGTACATGACGACCTCCTGAGGTCAACGAAATAACTGGTCTCCCAGGCCTTCTTCTACGCCTGCCGATCCATTCGCACCGCATCAAGCCGGGTACCTGCGGGCAGTGTTTCATTGCCGGGCGGGATGATGAGCAACAGGTCGGCCCGGGCGAGATCCGACAGCATATGTGAGCCCGAGCGTTCAAGGGCCTGAGCCCATAGCTCGCCGTCTTTCCATGAGCTTCGGCTCCAGCGAAGGTGGGTCCGGGTCCGATTGGGTTTGACCGGATGATCGAGGCGCACGCTGAGCCGGACCGGCTGTGGCTCTGAGGCGCCCATCAAGCCGAGGATCAAGGGCCTGACGACGACCGTCCACATCGCAACCACTGCGGCCGGGTTCCCGGGAAGACCAATGACCCAGGTTGCACCGCGACGACCTACGTACAGCGGTTTGCCTGGTTTTTGTGCGACCCGCCACACCATTCTCCGAACGCCAAGCTGTTCTTCGAGGACGGGCTTGATAAGGTCGCGGTCGCCGACCGAGACCCCGCCGGACAATACCAGGACATCGGCCTCATCGAGGGCTGAACCCAGAGCATCCGTGAGTTCGTCAAAGTCGTCGGGCACAATCAAGGGTGGCGGCGTGGCAACACCCACAAGGTCGGCGGCGGAAGCGGAGAGAAACGGTCCGTTACTGTCGACCACCTGGCCCGGGCGCGACGGGGCGCCCGCCTCCACCACCTCGTTGCCCGATGTCACGACCCGAATGACGGGGAGACGGTTGACCACAACGTCTGTGACCCCGGCGGTCATTAACGCGGCACGCGCCAGAGGGTCGATGCGCTGTCCCGGCTGATACACCACGTCACCGGCCCCAAGTTCCTCGCCACGTCGTCGTATATGGTCACCCCACCGAGCCGGGGTCATCACCACCAGGTCGGCACCGTCGAGAGTGGCGTTTTCCTTGGGAACGATCGCGTCTGCACCGGCCGGCAACAACCCACCGGTCGCGATTGGGAGGGCGCTCCCGATGGCAACCGTCATCGAGTGGGAGGAGCCGGCGTAGGCATCTCCGGCCAAGACCTTCAGGACGACTGGAGATTGGCCCTCGGTGTCGGCAGACCGTACCGCAAAACCGTCCATCGCCGAATTGTCGGCGCGCGGCAGATCCCATGCGGAATGGGCCGGGCGGCGGAGGATTCGCCGATCTGCGTCAGCCAAACGAAGTTTTTCTTCCGGAAGCCGCTCGAGTTCACGGGCAATCAGCGGCCACAAATCGGAAAACGGAAGCAGATCAGAACCCACCGGAACCTCCCTCAAAGAACTCCGGTCAACAAACGGACCGAAACCAAAACCACAAGAATGCCAAAGGTCGCCTGAACGGTCGCCGGCTTGAAGCGGTGGGCGCCGCCGTAGGCGCCCGCCTGGCCGGCGATCAGGACAACCAAGGCCAACGGCAGGAAAACCGCCCACGGCATCACCGTCCCTACGACGACGCGCCCGGCAAGACCCGACACCGAGTTGACCAATACCATGCCGGATGCCAGGGCGGCCGCCGTTTTGGGCCGAGCCGAACGGGTGAGCAGGAGCAGGGGCGCGAGATACACCCCGCCCCCGATCCCGGTCAGGCCGGCTGCGGCGCCCAGCACCCCACCGAAGCCGAGAAGCATCCACCACGACGGTCGCCTGGTCGTGATTTCACCGCTCTGCAACCACCGACTGAAGGCCATGCGAAGACCTGCCACCAACAGCAAAATGCCGAGCAGGAGTTGAAAGCCCGTGCGACCGATCGGCACCTGCGCGGCCAGGTAGGCGGCGGGCGCCGACGCCGTGGCGAGAATAAAAAAGGAACGCACCTGGAAGTGACCACCACGGGCGAACTGCACAAACCCGCCGCTGGCGACCACAAGGTTGAGGCCAAGAGCAACCATGGGGATCTGGGTGTGATCGAGGCCCAGCAGCGCCATCATCGCGACGTAGGCCGAGCCGCCACCGAGCCCGACCGAGCCGTAGACAAAGGCGATTACGGCAAACACCGGCGCCAGGATCCACAGAATCTCACTCTCCATGTCGAAAGCTCTTGTCGAAGACCTTGATGATATGGAGCACCCACGGCATCAACGCATCCATCGATTCGCCTGCCCCGCGGGTCGAACCGGGAAGGGCCAGCACCACCGAGGTGCCGCGCTGACCGGCGATCGACCTGCTCAGGGAAGCATATGGCGTGCGATCCATCCCGTGTGAGCGGATGGCCTCTGCGAGACCCGGGATCTCGCGATCGAGTAACGGCCTGATTGCCTCCGGGGTGTGATCGCGCGGACCGAGGCCGGTGCCGCCGACTGCAAACACGAGATCGAAAGACTCATCGTCAACCCACGACCGAACTATGGTCGCGATCTGCTCTGGCTCGTCGGGCACAACCTCGAACGCAGCCACTTCGACATCGTGATGCTCGAGTGCCGCCCGCACCGCCGCACCCGCGCGGTCCTCGGCCGTGCCCGCCGACACGCTGTCGCTGACAACAATGACACCGGCGCGCACCGGGCGTTCGAATCGATCCCGGAACTGACCTCGACCGCCCCTCTTCTTGAGCACCCGAACGCTACCGATCGCGGCTTCGGGATCGACCGGTTTGACCATGTCGTACACGTTGAGGGCGGCAATCGAGGCGCCGGTCATCGCTTCGACTTCGACTCCGGTGCGGGCGATCGCCGCCACCTCGATTTCGATTCTCACCGAAGCCTCTTCGAGCGTTACGGTCACGGCCGCATGATCAAGCGGAATCCGGTGGCAGAATGGCAAGAGATCGGGGGTTTGTTTGAGCCCCAAAAGACCGACCCCGCGGGTAATCTGGATGACATCGCCCTTCGGAATTCCACCGCTGCGGATCAAATCGATGGTCTCGGGACGCATGGTCACCACCGCTTCTGCGGTGGCGCGGCGAAGGGTCACGGAACGGCCGCTGACGTCGATCATTGCGCACCTGCCACGGTTGGGGCGAGGGTCGGCATGGTCAGCACACCAGGGGTCGCGCCGGGGTGAAGCTCTGCCAACAGCTCCGAGCAGAGAAT
>DAOWGJ010000372.1 GCA_030637505.1 Holophagae bacterium | reverse complement strand
GCTTGTTGCCGAAACCCAGGGATGATTCCAGTACGGTGACTTTGACTGGGATCCGCCCTCCGGCGCCTGACCAGTATGAAACCACGTCAACTGCTTCGTTCTTCGGGTCATGCCAGATGGTTTGAAGGGTAGCCTCCTGGGAGAAACGGAGCATTTGTAGCTTGTCATCAGGCGTGATCGAGTAAGGAACTTCAATGCGGACGACATATGAGTCGGATGACCATCCAGATCGTTCAAACTCGAAGACGAGCTGCTGGGTCCTCTTCACATCGTCCTTGATTCTGTCCCAAAATTGCTGCTTGGTTTCGCCTGATGCACGCCTGGTTGGGGGCAACTCAACCAGGTTCACAATCTCCAAGCGCCCACGTTCAACTGGTGCATCTGGGTCCGTGAAGTCATTTGAATAGCAGAGGATGGGTACGCCTTCTTGAAGCCCAAGGAAGAACGGAAATTTTTGACCGGAAAGGTCAGAGAAGGGATGTCCTGCGGAATCGACCTTGAGAATGAGGCGATTTGCTTCGATTTCTCCGAAGTAATCGAGTGGGAAGGCTGAGCCAGAGAGGATTAGGAAACCGCAAGCCAGCGCGCTAATGAGCCTTGTTTTCATGTGGACGTACCTCGAGGTTCTGATGTCTGATGATCCCATGTCGCCACCGCTACCCCCCCCGTTAGCCTAACTAGTAATTCGGTTGCAGATACGCAACCTATTTATCGAGCGGTTTATATATTGCACGGGCCCTACTTTCTCCATATCCCAAGCCTACAGTAGGTTACGAATCCCGTCCACGCTTCGGACCGAGACTCCGACGAAAACAGATATTGCAGGCTGGACCCGTTCACTGAGCCTGTTATCGAGCCCCGGCCTTCGGGAGCGCATAGGAACCGACGTCAGGCCAAAGGCCTCCCGAGCCGATAGGCTCGGACCCGCGAAGCGGGTAACGTGGGCTGAAGGCCGTTGAGAACTCCAACGACTGCCGGTCGCTCCCGCTCGGTCATTGCCCTCAAGGGGTTTCAATTCAGATGTCGGGAGAGCCTCGCCCTTGAGGGCAATGACCTCGGCGGCCTACACCCTTGGCCGAGACTCTGTCGCTGAGGCGACCGCCGTGGGTTGCCAAGCTCGATTTTTCCTTGGACGAAATATGAGTCGGAGGACCTGCCGGGGAAAAATACGAAGCATGGCACGCCCCGTTTGAGGGGAATGGGCGCTCTCAAGATTGAGCGGCGGCGCCGACCGCGTCGGCAACCGGGAGCGCCCTCTCCGACGGGGCGTGCGGGGTCAGGCCTTCTTCACTGGGCAGCCCTCCCGAAACCGGCGCCGTTGCGAAGAATGCCTGACCGGGCAACCCACGGCGAGCGCGTCAGCAGCTGAGTCTCAGCCGACGCCGTAGGCCGTCGAGGTCGTTTTCTTCAAGGGGCGGATTTCTCCCGATGCCGACAACATTGCCCCTTGAGGAAAATGCACCGAGCGGGAGTGCGCTTGCGCGCTCCCGAAGGCCGGGGTTGGAACTCAGGAGCCGAGGTCTGCGAACCGCATCCGGGTCCGTTTTCTTACCGCTACCGCCACTGTTTCAGCCTCCCAGAAACCCAACAATCACATCAAGCACCCTTTCCGGATGCGTCAGATGCACATGATGCCCACCCTCAACTTCCAGTCGTTCGAGATGGGCGAACGCACCCAGCCGACGGGCGATAATGTCTTCAGGCACGGGCCATCCTCCCAGGGGACGGATGGCGAGTACCGGGCAGGAGACGGCCTTGAGGAAGGCCAGAACTTGTTCCTCGGTCAAACGGGTTCGAGAGGGGAGCCTGAGGCGTGGGTCATGACGGAAGCGAACGCCGTCGTCGGCACACGGTTCGGTGCCGCGTTCAACGAGCAGGCGAGCGCTCTCCGGTGTGAGATCGGACCCCGATCGCAATCGTGCCGTGAGGGCCTCATCGAGGGTTCGGCAGGGTGGATCCTCGGCCGGATCGAGGCGGCGTTCGGCTTCCAGCGCCCTGGCCAGTCGGACGGGGGCGTGGTCGGCAGGGTCGGAGAGGGGACCGAACCCATCGAGCAGAATCAGCCTTTGAATGGCGTCAGGGGCGATCGCGGCCGTCTGGGCGCCGATTGCTGCGCCCATCGAGTGACCGAGAATGGAGAAATTCTTCCACCCGAGAACCTCCGCCATTCCCAGGACATCCGCAACCCAGTCGATGAAATGGGCGCCACAGACATGAGGCCGATGATCGGAGAGCCCATGGCCGACGAAGTCCGGTGCAACGATGTGGAAGCTATCGAGGCGAGAAGCCAGCGGAATGAAGGAGGCGGCGTTGTCCATCCAACCGTGGAGTGCCAGGACCTTGGGATGTCCCTCGTGCCCCCACTCGAGGGCGGCCAGGCGCAGCCCTCGCCATTCGAGGGTTAACTCACGAGGCTGGGTCATTGGGTTCTATGCACATCAAAGTCGAGCCGGGGGCTCCTGAGAGCTGACAGCTGATAGCTTCCCTCCCCCCGCCGGGAGGTGGAACGGCGGGGGAGAGGCAGAGGGGAACGGTTTCTCGGCCGGATCCGGCTGGGGGAGGGGCATCAGTCCATCTGTTTTCGCAAGATCGCAGGGATCTCGATGTCGTCGCCGATGTTGATGCCGTATTCCGACCCCGGACCCTGGGGAATGAACACCGGTCTGCGGGCGGGTTTTTCCTTCTGGACCGGCGTCGAAAGACTGGGCGACGTGGTGCCGAGCGGTAAGCTGGCCGGCAGCTGAGCGCCCTCCTGCGCGTGGTGAAAACCGGTAGCGATGACGGTGACCTGGAGGGAGTCTCCGAGGCTTTCGTCGATCACGGCGCCGAAGAGCACCTGGGCGTCGGCATCGATTCCCTGGGTGATGATATCCGAGGCATCGTTGATTTCGCTCAGGGTAATGTCGGTACCACCGGTAATGTTGATCAACAGACCTCGGGCGCCTTCGATCGAAGTCTCCTCGAGCAGGGGGGAGGCGATAGCTTGCTGGGCCGCTTCGACGGCCCGGTGCTCGCCCGAAGAGGTGCCGATGCCCATGATCGCGTGGCCCATGCCCTTCATCACTGTCCGCACGTCGGCGAAGTCCCTGTTGATCAGGCCTGGGACGGTGATGATGTCGGCGATACCCTGAACCGCCTGACGAAGAACGTCGTCGGCGATCGCCATTGCCTCGGTGAAGGTGGTGTTGCGTTCGACGAATTTGAGAAGCCGGTCGTTGGGAATGATGATCAGAGTGTCGACGTGTTTTGCCAGTTCGACAATCCCCTGTTCCGCCTGTTGTGACCGCCTTTTTCCCTCGAAGCCGAAAGGCTTGGTGACGACGGCGACCGTCAAAGCCCCGACCTCCTGGGCCATTTGCGCGATGATGGGCGCCGCCCCGGTACCGGTGCCGCCGCCCATGCCGGCGGTAATGAACACCATGTCCGCCCCGTCGAGAAGGTCGAAGATTCCGCGATCGGCCTCGAGGGCCGCCTGGCGGCCGACCTCCGGGTTGGCGCCGGCCCCGAGACCGCGGGTGGCTTCCAATCCCAGCTGGAGCTTGGTGTTCGCCCGGCTATGGTCCAGGGCCTGAGCATCGGTGTTTGCCGCTATGAATTCGACGCCGTTGAGTCCGACCTCGATCATCCGGTTGACGGAGTTGCAGCCGCCGCCGCCGACTCCGAAGACTTTGATCCGTGCCGGTTCCGGCCGTTCATCCAACAGGATGGACGGGGCATCGTCGTCGGCGATTTGGTCACCCTCGGTAAGCTCCCATGATTCCGCCACAGTGTCATCGATGTAGATCATTTCCACCTCCCAGTTCGAAGATTTCTCCGAGGGCGCTCCGCAGTCGATTGAGGATACCGCTCTCTTGCCGTTTTCGTGCAAATGGTTTCTGTTTTCTTTGATGAGCCAGCCGGATCAAGCCGCAGGCGACGGCCCACTCCGGTCCGGCAACCGGTTCTACGTCGCCTGCCAGGTTGCGCGGCAGCCCGATCCGCGCGTGGTGCGCGAAAATGGTCTCGGCAACACCGTCCATGCCTTCCAACCGGGCGCCACCGCCGGTCAGGATGATTCCGGCCCGTGGGATCCGGTCCATTTCCATTTCCGAGAGGTTTCGTGCGATTCCGACGAAGAGTTCATGGGCTCTCTCGTAAAGGATTTGGGCCGCCAAGCGGCCGTTGGCAATCTGATTGCCGTGACCGCCCAGGGTCGGGACTTCGATGCCCAGAAGATCGAGATCCTGCCGGTCCAGCGAGACGCCGACGGACCTCTTGATCAATTCTGCGCCGGCGGTGTCGGTCTTCATCACGGTGGCAACGTCGGCAACGAAATGTCGACCGCCAATGGGGTAGGTTCCGCTGGCAAGTACGGTACCCTCGCTCCATAAGACCCACTCACTGGTGGCGTGACCGATATCGATCAGCATACAGCCCAGTTCCATCTCGTCGGGGGACAGGACGGCCTCGGCGGCGGCCAATGGCTCGTACAGGAAATCGGTCACGGCGACGGATGCCTGGTTGACGGTCTGCTCAAGAGAGTCGACGTGGGCCCTGGGTGTGAACAGCACATAGGCCGAGGCCTCGATTGTGCGGCCGGCCATGCCTTCGGGGTTCTCGATGCCGGGTTGTCCGTCAAGGGCGAATCCGCAGGGGATGATATCCAGGACCTTGTAGTCTTCGGGAATCATGACGCCGGCACACCGGGACAGTGCGAGGGAGACATCGTCTGCACTGACCGTGAAGTTGCGTCCGGTGATTGGTGTGGAGGCGCAGGATGGTTTTCCGAGGACCGGCGCACCGCCGAGGGCAACTGCAGCCCGGACAACCGGGATCGAGGCCATCGCTTCGGCTTCTTCGGTGGCGACCCGAACGGCGCCAACCACCTCTTCGAGGTTGGTGATGATGCCCTTGCGGGCGCCGTCGTGACGGGCCTCGCCGCAACCCTTGATGACCAGCCGGTGAGGCTCGGGCACCGCGACGACCACCTTGACCGTGGCCGAGCCTATGTCGATGCCGACCAGGGGACGATCGTCGCTCATCCCGTCCTCCTGATGACGATGTGTCGGTCGAAGCGAAGGTCGGCCCAGGCGGGAGCCTGACCGCGGAGGGCCGCTCGATGCCACCACTGCTCCGAGGGGCTGCCTTGGGGTAAAACCTTGACGACAGAGGCGATAACCGGGGAAGTGTCGCTGCCGATCGTCACCTCGTAATCCGACGGGGTGATCTTACGGATGGACAGCAGGCGACCGTTTGTGTCGTCGCACAGGCGTGTGCCGGCGGACAGTGCGGAGCGAAGGTCGGCCTCGCCCAGATCGAAGTTCTCGAGGATGGGAAGTTGGGGCTCAGAAAGGCGGCGGCTGAGGCGGCCGCTGCAGGTAATGCCTCGCCAAGTCCGGCCGATCGAAACCGAGGCGCAGATCTCGTCGGGCAGGGCTCGAACGCGAAGCGTGGAGGGGAGCTTGAGTTCGACTGCCACTCCGGAGACCCCCGGCCAGCGCTCGACGTCGCACCGAATTTCCTCAAGATCCAGGAATGGAATCGAGCGGCCGCGGAGCTCTTCCAAATTGACCATGGCCGATGGTGGGAGACCTGGGCAGCCGGTGACTTCGACGGTTTCGAGCCGCCAGCCGGCCAGCAGCGTTCCCCCCCCGATGCAAACCACCGCGACAATGACGGCTTGAAGCCACCATTTGATCGGACGCCGTGCTCGGGCGCGCGGAGCCTGAGGGGCCGGGCGAAGGCTGGCCGGAAGGAACGTTTGCCCATCAGGCATCGGCGGTTCCCATCCAATCGGTTGCGACACGATCGACATCGCCGGCGCCCATGGTAATCAGTACGTCCCCGCTCTCCAGGACCTGGTCCAGGATTGGTCCAACCTCGTCGAAGCCTTCACCGTCGATCGCCCGGGTCTCGAGGCCGGGAATCGACTGAAGGATCAGCTGGTGGGTCACACCGGGAATCGGAGCCTCTCGTGCGGGAAAGACCGGGAGCACGATCGCGACACTGGCGGCGGAGAGGGCGCGTCCGAAATCCTCGGCAAAATCGCGTGTCCGGGTGAAGAGGTGGGGCTGGAACACGGCCACGATCCGCCTGCCGGAAAAGGCCTCGCGGGCGGCGCTGAGAACGGCTGTGATCTCGGTCGGATGGTGAGCGTAGTCGTCGATGACGGTGACGCCGCGGTGCTCGCCGATGAAATCAAAACGCCGCACGACGCCGCCGAAATCCGCACACGCGGTGGCCAGAATCTCAAAACCCAGTCCCAGTTCCATGGCGGCCCCCAGGGCGGCCAGGGCGTTACGGACGTTGTGGTCTCCCGCCAGGCTCAGCCGGACTTTCCCCAGGATTCGTCCGTCCTTGACGACGGTGAAGGTTGACGTCAATCCGTCAAATCCGATTTCGGTGGCTCTGAGCGCATTGCCCGGATCGAAGCCGTATGTGATGACCGGAGCGCGGGTGCATCCCGCCAGCGAGGCCGAGCCGGGGTCGTCGCCGCAAATAAGGACCGTACCGTGGAACGGCGGTCGCGACGCAAAAGCGGCAAAGGCGGAGCGCAGTGCCTCACCAGATTCGTAGCAGTCGAGATGATCGTCTTCGACGTTTGTGATGACGGCGATCAGCGGGTTGAGCTCCAGGAAGGCACGGTCGAACTCGTCGGCCTCGCAGACGGCGATGTCACTCACGCCCCGGCGGCCGTAGCCGTCGATCCCTCGGACCAGGCCGCCGACGACAACTGTGGACTGGGAGCCCGCACGGTCGAGGATGTGGCTCAGGAGGCCGGTTGTCGTCGTCTTTCCGTGAGTACCCGCAACGGCGACGGAGTGCCGGCCCCGGATGACCTCGTCGACCAGGGTTGCCCGTTTGATGACCGGGATACCGTCCGCCCGTGCCGCCTCGAGTTCCGGATGGCTGGGGGCGACGGCGGCACTGACGACGACGGCATCAACGCCCTGGATGTGGGATGGGTGGTGGCCGATGTCGACGGTAGCGCCTCGGGAAGAGAGACTCTGGGTTCGGTCGCTCTCGGCACTGTCGCACCCGCTGACGATCAGGCCGTCGTCCAGCAGGACTTCGGCCAGCGCGCACATGCCGACGCCCCCAATGCCGACGAAGTGAACGTGGCGAATGGCGCCCCAAAGCGGCCTCACAGGGCGCCTCCTATGCTGAGCAGGTGGTCGGCGATTTTCTCGGCGGCGCCGGGCAGGGCGACCGATCGGGCCGCTCGGCCCATGTCGGCCAGGCGTTCGAGGTCACCCAGAAGTCGCGTCAGGACCTGGGCGACGCGTTCGAAATCCGCTTCCGGCTCCAGCAGGACCTCGGCGCCTCCGTCTCGTTCCAGGGACCTGGCGTTGAACACCTGGTGATTGCCGGCAGCGGCTGCGAACGGGATAAGGAGGGAGGCACGACCGGCGGCGGCCAGTTCGGAGACGGTCAAGGCGCCCGAGCGGGCGACGACCAGGTCCGCCCACTCCAGTGCCTCCCACGGTTGGGCGAGGAAGGTGTCGACTCTGGCTTCGAGTCCGAGATCGGAGTAGGCGGTTCGGACCACTTCGAGCCACCGAGACCCCGACTGATGGCGGATCGAGACCTCCCGGCCCTGGTCTCGAAGCAACGCGAGGGTCCGGGGCAACGTCCGGTTGAGGAAAAGCGACCCTTGGCTGCCGCCCAGGATCAGAAGGTGAGGTGTGCCGGTCGGTCTGGAGGGGGGAACGTCGAAGAAAGTCTGCCGCACCGGGTTGCCGGTCCACACCGCCGGCATCGAAGGGAAGTGGCTGAGTGCGTCGGCAAAGCCGCAGGCCACCAGGTCTGCCCACGGGGCGAAAGTGCGGTTGGTCCATCCTGGGACGGAGTTCTGCTCCTGGAGCATCCAGGGTATGCCGAGCAGACCGGCGGCCATGATCCCGGAGGCCGAGGCATAGCCACCGACGCCCAGTACGGCCATCGGTTGCGTTTCGAGGGCGAGCCGAACACCGTCGGAGATCGCCTTGGGCAGTTGGGCCAGGGCCCGAAGGCCGTCGGTCAGCGATCGCGCGTGGATACCCTCGATGTCCAGCAGGGTCAAGGGCAGGTTTCGCTCGGCGACCAGTCGCGATTCCAAACCGCGTCGGGCGCCAAGCCAGTGCACTTCGACGCTGCGGGCCTTCAGTGCTTCTGCTACGGCCAGGCCGGGGAAAATGTGGCCTCCGGTACCGCCGCCCGCGATCAATACTCGGCGGTTCACGACCGCAGCTCCCGGGAGAGGTTGAGCAACAGACCCATGGAGATCATTGTCACCAGGAGATCGGTCTTCCCGTAGCTGACCAGGGGGAAAGGGATGCCTTTGGGCGGAAGGAGACGAAGGCAGACGATCATGTGGAGGAGGGCCTGCATGGCGAAGGTAATGGTCAGGCCGAAGGCCAGGAGTGCGCGGGCTGATGCCGGTTGGCGCCAGGAGATTTGAAGACCGCGCCAGGTGATGACTCCAGCCAGTGCCACCAGGACGATGATGCCGGCCAGACCAAGCTCCTCGGCGGTGCTTGCGAAGACGAAATCAGTGTGGGGCTCGGGGAGAAAGAAGAGTTTCTGGATCCCGGTTCCGTAGCCTCGGCCCAGGAGGCCGCCGCTTCCGATGGCGATCATGCTCTGACGACTCTGGTAGCCGGCGGCTGAGGCGCCGGCGCCGATGAAGGCCTTGACCCGGGCCAGCCGGTAGGGCGACGTCAAAACGGCGAAGACCGCGGCGAGCATTACCGAAAAACAGGGAACGGTCAATAATCGGAGAGGCATGCCCGCCACGAAGGTCATGGCGCCGATCGTGGCGACGATCAGCACAGCCGACCCCAGGTCGGGTTCGGCCAAGACCAGGACGGCCGTGACTGACGAAGTGGCGACCAGGAGGCCGAGACTCTTCCAGTCCCATTCGTTCTCGCGGGCCTTGGCCAGCAGGACGGCGGTCAGGAGGATCAGGGCCAATCGGGCGACGACCGAGGGCTGGACCGAAATGCTGCCGAGGCTGAGCCAACGATGTGTGGCGTTGATCGGGGGCTGGAGGTAGGCGCCGAGGAGGAGGAGCCAACTCAAAGCCAGGAAGGTGCCGGTGACCTTGGGCCGGAGGACGACTTCGGTCTTGAGGTGCATGACGACCAACATCAGCAGAAGACCGACCGCCGCTGTTGCGCTCTGCCACGTAACGAAGTAGGAGGCAGATCGGCCGTAGCGTTCAGTGGCCAGAACCCACGAGGCCGAGCCCATGACTGCCAGCCCGACCGCTGTCAGGACGATCGTGGCGCCGAAGAGGAGGCGGTCGAAGTGCTGAGTTATCGGCACGACGATGCCTCTTCCGTCGCGAGCCGTTCGAAGGCCTCTCCGCGCTCGCTGTAGTTATCGAACTGGTCGAAGGATGCGCAGGCCGGCGCCAGGAGGACACACTGTCCCGGAAGGGCTTGGCTTCGTGCCCTCTCAACGGCCCGTTCGAGGGTCCGGCAGTCATCGACCGGGGCGGCGCCCTCCAGAGCCTGGGCGAGGGCCGGGGCGTCTTTGCCGATCAAGTAGACCATGGCCGCGGTACGGCCGACGGACTCGGTTAAGGCAGAGAAGTTTTGACCCTTGCTCAGGCCCCCGAGAATCAGGTGGACCGACCGGGACGGGTATCCGCCCAGGGCTGCGACCGTGGCACCGACATTGGTGGCTTTGGAATCGTCGATCCAACGGATGCCGTCGGCCTCGTGGACGATGCGGTGTCGATGGGGAAGGCCGGAGAAGACCCTCAGGGTCTCTCTGATCGCCTCCAGAGAGACTCCCATTTCCTGGGCGGCAAGGGCGGCTGCCAGAGCGTTCGCAATGTTGTGTCGGCCGGAAAGGCGGAGTTCCCGGCTGTCGATCAAATGCTCTCCCCCGACGTGGAGTTGATCGCCGACCAGATCGGCGTCGGCCTCGGTAGTGATTGAGAAGAATTTCTTCCTTGCCGCAGTCACGGTGGCAGCGACCAGTTGATCGTCGGCATTGAGGATCGCGGCGTCGCCAGGCTGCTGGTGGGCGAAGAGGCGCCCCTTGGCCTCGGCGTACTGCGCCATGTTCGGGTGGCGCTCGAGGTGGTCCTGGCTGAGGTTGAGAAATACGCCCACACGGGGTCTGAACTCGACCAGGGTTTCGGATTGGAAGCTGGAGATCTCCAGAACCCACGACTGCCATTGGCCGTCCAGAACCATCTCCGAGGCGGGCGGGCCGAGATTGCCGCCGGCCACAGTGCGCATTCCCGCCGTCCGCATCATCTGAGCCAACAGGGTGGTCACTGTGCTCTTGCCGTTGGACCCCGTAACGGCGGCAAGAGGGGCCTGGGGCCGATGACGCCAGGCAAATTCAATCTCAGAAAGAATCGAAAGACCTCGGCGGCGGGCCTCGAGGACCAGGGGCAGATCAGATGGCACGCCCGGGGAAAGGATGATCAGGTCAGCGTTGTCGAGAACGATCAGAGGATGCCCGCCGAGTTCGGTAAGTGTCCCCGGCGGCAGGATATTGACGGTCTCCAGGACGTCCTCAGCAGGACGTCGGTCGGTGATGAGAACCTGAGAACCGTCGGCTGCCGCCAGGCGGGCTGCACCCAGGCCCGAGGCCCCGAGGCCGATGATGACAACGTGAGAATACGTATCCGTCATCTGCTCATCTCAACTTCAAGGTGGCCAGGCCGGCGAGGGCGAAGACCAGGGCGATGATCCAGAAACGAACGACAACCTGGGTTTCGCTCCAGCCCAGGAGTTCGAAGTGGTGGTGGAGAGGCGCCATGCGAAAGATGCGTTTGCCTCGCATCTTGTACGAACCAACTTGAATCATGACCGACAGGGCCTCGATCACGAACAGTCCGCCAACGATTGCCAGGAGGACCTCCTGTTTCGCGACAACGGCGACGATACCCAGGCCACCGCCGAGAGCCAGCGACCCAACATCACCCATGAAAACCTGTGCTGGGTGGCAGTTGAACCACAGAAAGCCCATCGTCGCACCGACCATGGCCCCGGTGAAGACAGCGACCTCGCCTGCGCCGGACACATGGACGATTCGGAGGTACTCCGCGATACGGACGTGGCCCGCGACGTAGAGGAAGAGAGTGTAGGTCGTCGCGGCGATCGCTACCGCGCCGACCGCCAGTCCGTCGAGGCCGTCCGTCAAGTTGACTGCGTTGGAAGTTCCGATCAAGACCAGGGCGACGAAGGGCAAGTAGAACAGGCCCAGAGGGAGGAGCACGTCCTTGACGAACGGCAGGGCGAGGGCGCCGGCGTGAGTGGCCGGTTCGGCGACTGCTCGTGCGGCCAGGGCGCCGCCGAGGCCGACCAGGGTCTGGAGGGCCAGTTTCTGTCGAGTCGTCAGACCAAGATTCCTCCCCAAGCGGACCTTGATGTAGTCGTCGGCGAATCCGATGGCGCCGAAGGCGACGGTCACACCAAGCACGGTCCACACGTAGGCGTTGGTCGGGTCGGCCCAGAGGAGGGTGGAGAGGGTGAATGCGCCGACCATCAAGACACCGCCCATCGTCGGCGTCCCCGCCTTGACCTGATGGTGACTGGGTCCTTCTTCGCGAATCGACTGGCGAACCTGGAGGGTTTGGAGTTTTTCCAGAAGCCACGGTCCGGCAATCAGGCTGAAGAAAAAGGCGGTAGCAAGGGCCAACCCGGTTCTGAACGTAATGTAACGAAAGACATTGAAGCCGATCAGGTGTTCCTTCAGGGGGTAAAGCAGATAATAGAGCATCAGCTTTGCCCCCCGGAAAGGGCGGAGACCACACGGTCGAGACCGACGCCGCGAGAGCCCTTGACCAAGATTGTGTCTCCGGGTTCCAGGAGTCCTTTGAGCGCGGCCGCAGCTGCAGCCGAGTCGTCGGCCCGATGGGCATTACGGAGGGGAAGGCCTGCCGCGACCGCTTCTTCGAGTACCTTGTTGCTCATGTCGTGTCCGACCGTGAGGAGGAGATCACAGCGGCTTGCGGCAAGGCGCCCGATGTCACGGTGGGCCGCCGCGGCAGCCGACCCCAATTCAAACATCTCTCCGAGGACGGCCACTCGCCGCCCAGAGCATTTTGCCAACAGCTCGAGGGCCCGCATCACGGCCTCGGGCGAGGCGTTGTAGGAATCGTCGATGAGGGTAACGTCGTTGTCGAGCTCAATGACGTTTCCGCGGTGGGCAGCTGCGCTCAAGGTGGCGGCGCAGGGGGCGATGTCCGATGCCTGAAAGCCCAGGGCTTCGGCGGCCGTTGCCGCAGCGAGGAAATTCTCTGCCTGATGGAGGCCTGGCAGGGGCAGCCGGAACGGCGCAGCGCCCGAGGGCAGGACCAGTGTGCCTCGGGTCCCCTCGAGGCCGAGGTCCTCGAGACTCTCCAACCTGGCCTCGGTCTCGGGACCCCCGTAACGCAGGACTTTGGCTTTGGTCCGCGCGGCGAAGTCCTCCTGCCTGGGGTCGTCGGCGTTGATCACGAGCGTTCCCTCGGGGTTGAGGTGAGCCAACAGTTCTGCCTTGGCTTCGACGACATGGTCCATCGAGGAGAAGAACTCGGTGTGGGCAGGTGTGATGCGGGTATAAAGCAGTACGTCAGGACGGAGGATATCGCCGAGAATGTCCAGCTCGCCAGGTCGACTCATTCCCGCCTCGGCGACAAAGATCTCGATGTCGTCGTCCTGGGAGAGAATCTGTGCCGGAAGGCCCAGTGTGGAATTCCGGTTGCCGTGGGAGGAGCCGGTGACCCTGTGGCGTTCGAGGATGCGAGCCAGGAAGTCTTTGGTGGTCGTCTTGCCGACGGAACCGGTCACGGCCGCCACCTTCCAGGAGCGGTGGCGGCAATCTGCGGCGGCCAGTTGGTGGTAGGCAGCCAGCGGGTCGGGGACGGCTATCAAGGCGCGGTCTACCGGGGGCGGAGGGAGGTCAACGTCGTTACGGACCAGGGCCGCCGAGGCCTGCTCCAGAGCGGTTGGAACAAAGGTATGCCCGTCGACTCGTGCGCCGGGCAGAGCGATGAAGAGGTCACCGTTTCGAATCAGGCGCGAGTCGACCTCGGCGCCGGAGACGATGACGTCACTGTCACCCCGTACGACGCCTCCGACGGCTCGTGCGACGGCGTGGGCGCTCATGCGCACGAACGGCGCTCCCCTGGGCCGGGGCCGTGAGCCTTCGGGGTGCGATACATCACGCATCGCCTTCTGCCGGAGGCGGCGCAATGGCGGTGGGCGGGAGGCCGGCCATGTGGATTGTCGCCCGGGCAACCTCCGCGAAAACAGGAGCTGCGACTGAGGAGGCCCAGAACGAAACTGTCGGGTTCTCGATGGCGACCACGATCACCCACCGGGGGTCGGGCATGGGAAGGAACCCGGCAAACCAGGCTGTGTGGTGGTCATCGTCAAAAGTGCCGTCAACCGCAACCTGGGCGGTTCCGGTCTTGCCGGCGGCGCGATAGCCGGGAACCTGGGCCATGGTGCCGGTTCCCTCGACGACAACCTGCTCCAACATAACGGCCACTCGGTTCGCCAGCCGCCGGTCCATCACCCGGGTCCGAGGCTGAATCCGGTCTCGGGCGGAGTCGACACGTCCCCGCATCCGATCGACCAGGCGCGGTTCCGGCAACCACCCGCCGTTGGCCACGGCCGCATAGGCCAAGGCCAGTTGAAGGGGGCTTGTGGTCAGCTCCTGGCCCAGTGCAAGGCCGGAGGGGCTCATGCTGGACCAGCGCTCGACCGACCACAAGAGCCCGGATGCTTCGGACGGAAAGCCCAATTCCGGTTTGCGGCCGAACCCCAGACCGTCGAACATCCGCCACAAAAGATCATTGTCCAAGCGTTCGACGACTTGGATGATGCCGGCGTTGGAGGAATGGACGATAATTTCGTCCAGGGTGTAGAGGTCGGGATCGGCGTGGTCTCGGATCCAGGTATTGCCGACCCTGATGCCGCGCTTGGTGCAGTCGAAGAGTTCGCCGGGCCGGACGACTCCTGCGGACAGGCCCGCTGCCGCGACGAAGGGTTTGATCGTTGAACCCGGCTCGATGGCGGATTGGACCGGCCGAAGACACCAAGATTCGCCGTTGTAATCGATACCGGTCGATGGCCTGTCGGAGAAGGGCGCCGACGCCAGTGCCAGGAGGTTCCCGGTGTGGGCTTCGAGGACCACGACTGAGCCTCGATCGGCGCCGGCTGTTTCCATCGCGGCCAGCAGCGAAGTCTCTGCGGCGTGCTGGAGCCGGACGTCAAGTGTCAGTTCCAGATCGTATCCGGCGCGGCCCCGACGGACTCTTTCCAGTTGGAGTTTTCGACCGTGGGCATCTTTGACAAAAAGACAGCGATCGGCTTCACCGACAAGGAGGGTTTCGTAATAACTTTCAAGGCCTGCGCGACCCTCCAGTCGCAGTTCTTCCCTTCCGACGAAGCCGATGACCGGCGCGGCGGTGCGACCCAGTGGATAGTCCCTCTCCCAGTGGGGGACAATCCAAATAGCGCTGCGTTCGAAGGCCTGGATGGTCCGCGCGGTGTCGGAATCCAACCCCTTGGCCAGCCACAGGTAGCGAGGTCCGTTTTCCAGTTTGAGAGCAATATTTTCGACGGTTTCACCCAGAAGGGGGCTGGCTGCGGCGGCAAACAACTCCGGATACTCCAGGGAGTGCTGGTCGATCTGAAGGGCCCAGCGGCGGGAGGAGGTGGCCAAGACATAACCGTCGGAACTCAAGATTCGTCCTCGCGGTCCTTGAATTTCGATGATTTTCTCTTGTTGCTCGAAGGCCGTGGCGGTCCACCGCTGATGGTCAAGGACCGATACCTGGGCGGAGCGACCGAGGACGGCGACAGCGCCGGAAGCCAGGACGAGGATCACGATCAGGAGGCGAGCTCGATTCACAGTGACCCGCCATCGTCGGCGATGATTGCCGAGGGACTGGGTGGCGCAAGACCCAAGGGTGTCGCCCGGAGACCGAGGGCTTCGGGGGCCCGGAGCTGTTCCATTCGGGCCTCGAGATCTCGGGCTTGGTGCTGAAGGCCCTCGACGTCGGCTCGAAGCCGGACGAGATCGTAGTGGATGGAAACGCTCTGCAACCGCGGCAACCCAATCAGGGCCAGGGTCAGGCCCAGAGCCAGTGAGAGCAGCCCCAGAAGGGCGAATGCCAGCGGCCACTTGCGGTCTCGTTGAGCCGTGATGTGGCGGTTGGTCGGCAGGGAAATCGGTCGCTCGATCACCCTGAATCTCCAAGACGCTGGGCTATCCGAAGGCGTGCGGAGCGTGCCCGCGGGTTATTTTCGACTTCCTGGTCCGAGGGTCGAATGGGACGCCGGGTCAGAATGCGGATGAGTGCCGGCGGAGCCTGGTCCGGGATCGGTGGCCCGGGAGGGGTCGGCGCCTTGCCTGCCAGGCGACGCAGCGTGTGCTTGACGATGCGGTCCTCAAGCGAGTGGAAGGAAATGACTCCGATCTTGCCTTCGGGAGCCAATGCCCGAACGGCTGGTTCGAGGAAGGCCTCCAACTGACCGAGCTCGTCATTGACCGCAATCCTCAATGCCTGAAACGTGCGGGTGGCCGGGTGGATCTTGGATCCCGGCCGTCGGCCGAGAACACCTTGAACCAGTCGGCTGAGTTCTCCGGTCGTCTCGATCAGTCCAGCCTCGCGTTGTCGCACCAGAGCTCGCACGATCGCGCGAGCTCTGCGCTCCTCGCCGTAGTCCCACAGAATTCGCATCAGGACCTCCGGCTCAGCGGTATTGACAAGATCGGCGGCTGAGGGGCCGCTTGCACCCATCCGCATGTCCAACGGTCCGTCCGCAGAGAACGAGAATCCGCGGTCGGGGGAATCCAGCTGTAGGGAGGAACACCCGAGGTCCGCAAGGACCGCCACCGGCGAGGGGGAGTCGGTGGCGGCCAGGACCTCGGGCATCCGGGCAAACGGGCTGCAGACGAGAGTTGTACGGCCGGCGAAGCAATCGAGACGTTTCCCGGCGTGGTCGAGAGCCTGGGGGTCGCGATCCAGGCCGAGCAGAGAACAGTCAGGGTAGGCGGTGAGGAGGGCCAGGGCGTGGCCGCCGAGACCAATGGTGACATCAACGAGCAGACCCGGGACCAGAGGCTGGAGACCTGAGACAACCTCCTCGAGGAGGACCGGTTGATGGAGATCTGCCACCGGCGTCCTCCATCACAACTCCAGCTGGGCCAGCTCTTCAAGTTCTTCATCGGTGAGAGAATCGTCCTTCAAAATTTCCGTCGCCCGCTGTCTGCGAGTGATCACCAGATGGTTAATCCGTCCGGAAACAACCACTTCGCCTTCCATTTCGACTATTGTCCGGAGAAGGGCCGGAATGACGATCCGGCCATGGTCGTCCAGTTCCAGCAGTTGGCCGTAGTTGACCCGTTCCACCAGCTTTCGGACGGCCGGTTTAAAGGCGCTCTTGGAGAGGAGGCGTTCTTCGAACACTTCCCACACGGCCAGGGGATAGATACTCAGTTCGTTGGGAAAGAGGGAGCAGACATAGACTTCGCGTCCATAGCCCGATTCCATCTGCTCACGCAACCTCGCCGGGAGCTTGACGCGTCCCTTGGCATCGACAGTTGCGGGGAAGCCCCCTCTGAATCGTTCCATAACCCCCTCGGTCGTCCGTAAGAGCCCTCCGAGTTACCCGAAAAACCACGACGGACCATGTTGGACCACTTCTGACCACTCAATCATGAGGGCTGCCGAAGGCTGTGTCAAGGGGTTATTAGCGACTTATTTTTCTTCGCCGGGAGTGCCATGGCGCTCCCGAGGGCCGGGGCTGGGATTGAGCGGCCGGGACAGTTGGCAGCGGTAGGGACCGCGAAAGCGTCCAGCGTCCCAGCTTCCTGGCTTCCCAGAGTTCCAACTTATTCCACATCCAACCCCAAATCCAAACACGGCGCGCTGTGGGTCAGGGCGCCGACGGAGAGGAAATTGACACCGGTGGCGGCGATTTCGGCGGCGGTCTCCAGGGTGATGCCTCCCGAGGCTTCCGTGATCACACGGCCGCCGACCATGTCGACCGCTTTTCTGAGGGAATCGGGCGCCATGTTGTCCAGCAGCACGATATCGACTCCGACCTTGAGGGCCTGCTCAAGTTGGAGCAGCGTGTCGACTTCCAGTTCGACCTTCACCGTGTGGCCGATGGTCTCTCGAACCCTCGCAACCGCGTTCTCGATCGAGCCGGCGACGGCCAGGTGGTTGTCCTTGATCAAGACCGCGTCGTCGAGGCCGAAGCGGTGGTTTGATCCCCCGCCACAGCGAACGGCGTATTTTTCCAGGGCACGAAGCCCGGGGATGGTCTTGCGCGTGCAGACGATCCCGGCGCCGGTTCCCGTGACGGCCTCGACGTACCGTGCCGTCAAGCTCGCGATGCCGCATAGCCGCCCCAGGAGATTGAGCGCGGTCCGCTCGGCGCCGAGAATCGCCCGGGCGGGCCCCTCGACCGTCAAGAGGGTCGCATTCCTGTCGATCCGGTCCCCGTCTCCCAGCGATCGTTCGACGACGGCAGAGGCATCCATCAGCTCGAACGCCAGGGCCGCGACGGCGCCGCCGGCCAAACGACCAGTTTGACGCGCCACGATCCGCCCGAAAAACCGTGCGCCGGAATCGACGATTGCATCAGTCGTCAGGTCCCCTCCGCGACCGAGGTCTTCCAGCAGTCCCTGCCGAACGGTGTTTTCAAAAAGAATTCTCGGGAGTTCTTTTATCGGGGTCATGACAAACCTACCCAACAGCCGCTGCGGGCTGCACGACGTGTGGCGGGAGGAGCCGATCGCCCTCGAACACCAGGTTCTGCACCCAGCACGGACTGGACCATGGTACGTCGGATCGAAAGTGGGCGCCTCGGCTCTCGGTTCGGGCCTCAGCCGCTCTGAGGATCCAGGAGGCGACCCGCATCATGTGTGCCAGTTCTCCCGGCTGGGGGGCGACCGCTCGACGGAGTTCCGCCAGTTGCTCCCGGGCGACTCTCAAGGACCCTTGCGTTCGCTCGACGCCGGCGCCGGTCTCCATGATCGCGCGAAGATCGTCTGCGGCCCACCGCGCGTGGCCGTCATCCAACCACGGAGAATCCATCCCGGCGGGCAGGGCTTCCTCAGAATGCGGCACCAGCACCGGACTGTTTGCCAGGTCTTCGCCGCACCGTGCACCGACGACCAACGCCTCGAGCAGTGAGTTGGAGGCCAGACGATTTGCGCCGTGCAGCCCGGTGAAGGCGACTTCCCCACAGG
>DAOWGJ010000122.1 GCA_030637505.1 Holophagae bacterium | reverse complement strand
TTCCGGGTTGTCGATGACACCCGTTTGGCGACTCACGCCGGCGGCCGCGGCGACATCGGCCTCAGCGACAGCGACGCCGGGATGGCTCTTCAGGCTGTCCTCGAGGAATCTCTGTTCCGTCAAGATTTGGGCGTCAGAAGGCTCACAGCCGGCAAAAGCCAGCAGCAGAGCCAACGCCCATGAGGCTCGGCTCATGGTGTGCTCCTTTTCTCTTATTGTGTGGGGTCAGAGATGGGGAGGAACAGTTCCTAGGTCAGGAACACGCAGTTCTCCAGGTAGGGCGGCACCCGTTGATCCAGCATCCTCGACAGAGCGGTGGCTGCGGCTCGGACCGGCCTCGTGTCGCAATCCGGGAGGGCGAAACCCTCGGACGCCACGACATGCAGGTGAGCGACCGAGGAGACCCTCGAGACGCCCAGCGGAACGGTGAACTCGTGATCGTGATCCGGCGAACCTTCATGGGAATGCCCATGGACTGCCGCCTGGAGGGCGTCGTGATGGCCATGAAAGGCGGAGTGGTGGGAATGTTGGTGTAGAACAAGGGCGAGGACCGACACACCGCTCACTACCCACAGCAGAGCGCCGATGACCGCAACGGTAGTAAGATCTCGTCTCACAACTGGGGAAGTTACCACAGCCTCCGGACCACAGCAACTGCCCAGCCCGCACCAGCCCTGCCGGGCACCCCGATGCTGCTTGCAACGGGCCGTATCGAGGTTTTCCGCCCGGGCCTCCAGAAGAAAGTCCTGGAGCCTTGCCGCTGAGTAATGCCTCTGGTTTGCCCCTCGATGATGCATTTCCATGAAGGTGCTGGAAATCAAGAGATCCGACCCTGTCGATGGAGACTCTCTACTGAGGGCTCCAAGTATTGCCACTGAGAGTGATATTGCTCTGCGCGGTGCTGTCGAGATTCAGGGTCTTGTGTGTTGATGTCGTAAATGGTTGAAAAGCCTGTGGTTGAACCGAGGTTCTTCGAATGGATCGTCGATGAGACACCTCGAGGCCGGCCGGTGTTCCCCGATCCGGACCCTCTACCGGTCCACCTGGCACGTTCTCTGCAGTAGTGGCCGCCGGAGACTGAAATATAGCCGTCGGCTTCGCCGAGGCTCAACAAAGAAATCCTGGAGGTCATATGAAGAGATTTAGTTTGATCAGTGCCCTTGTTGTCATCGTTGCATTTTCGGCGCCTGTTTTCGCGGGTCAGGGACACGACCATCCGAAGGCCGGCACTTCCGCCACACCCTTCGATACGATCACTATGCACTACGAAGCGATTTACAATGCGTTGGTCGGAGACAGCATCGAGGGTATCGCGCCCCACGCAGAAGCGATCGCCGCCGCGGCCAAGTCGGTTTCTGAAAACTTCAGTGCCCACAAGGCCGGCGTGACGGACGCAAACGCAGATCAATGTCAGAAGATCCTGCCGATGATCTCCGAGGCTGCGACCACCCTGGCAACGGCCGAGGATCTCAGCTCGGCCAGGGATGCTTTCGGCGACATGAGCCGGCCCCTGGTCCAATACCGCGAGATGGTCAGTGGTGAGAAGCCCAAGGTCGCCTACTGCCCCATGGCCAAGAAGCCCTGGCTGCAGGAAGGTTCGACGATCGGCAACCCCTATTACGGAGCAAGCATGCTGCGTTGCGGATCGATCGTCTCGCAGTAGATGGTTGGGAAACCAATATGAATGGAGAAGAGAGTATGAGACATGTGTTTGTAGCCTTGACAGTGGCAATGATGGCTTCGGCCGGGATGCTCTTCGCCCACGGCGGCGGAGGTATGGGCGGCGGCATGAGCGGTTCGATTATGGGCGGCACCGGAATGATGGTCGTCGCGGACGACGGCAGTCTGCTGCTCAGCGACATGAATATGGACGGCGGCATGATGGGTGGTGGAACCGGCGATTTTCAGCGCGGCCTCGTCAATGTCGGCGCCGACGGTACGGAGCGCTGGACTGCGACTTTCGACGATGGTTGGCCGATGATGCCCGTGACGGACGGCGACCTTGTCGTCGTCGTTCTGGTCAATGACTGGTTCATGGGTGGCGGCGGCATAGGCGATGGCGACTGGGATGGCGGCGACCACGGCGGCGGCGGACATGGCGGCGGTGGTGGCGGCGGTGGTGGCGGCGGCGGTGACGATCACGATGACGAGGTCACGATCGTCGGGTTGAACCTGGTCACCGGCCAGGAAGTCTGGCGAACCACCGTCGAAGGTGATATGGCCTCCGGAGTAGAGTTCACGCCGGACGGGTCACAGCTGTACGTCACGGTGCGTGAAATGGGCGCCATGGGCGGGGCCATGGGTGGCGATCCCCTTCACCAAGGCGATGCGACGGGCTCGGGAGGCATGACCAGTACTGCGGTCATTGCCTTGAATCGAAACGGCGCCGAACTCTGGACCTATGAACTTCAGAATGACGGAACCGATCCGATCGCCAACGGGGGGTTCTGATGCGCGGGGCAGTCATTCTTGCGGTTGTCATGACCCTGTGTGCGCCGGCGGTTCATGCGGCGTCCGGAGGGCACCTCGAGGGATATATTCCTGCGGTGGCGCACGCCGACGGCAGATTCGGCTCCTCCTGGACCTCCGATGTCTGGATCTACCAACAGGGCGCGAGCCTGATTCATCTCTGGTTCAATGCAACCGGTTCGGACAACACCGACAACGAGAGCGTCGTCGTCTCCCTTGACCAACCGGTGACCCATCTCAGCGACATCGTTGCCGGTCTTTTTGGGACCGAGGGCGTCGGCAGTGTCCACTATCTGGCCGACGGCCCTGTCACGGTGGTCTCGCGCACCTGGACATCGACCGAAGGCGGTGTCGGAACCTATGGGCAAACGATCCCCGGAATGCCTATTTCCATGGCTTCGACTCCGGGCATGGGACAGGGGGGCGCCCTCCGTACGTTGGTTGACCAACGGGCGGGCTTCAGGGCCAACCTGGGCCTGGTCAACGTTTCCGGCAACGCCTTGACCGTCATCGTCGAGATTTTCACGGCAGACGGCGAGCCGGCGCCGGGTGATTCGTCATTTACCGTCGATCTTGAGCCCTTTGAGATGCGGCAGGTCAACGACGTGCTCGACCGGTTGGAGAACGGAGAACGACAGGGTCTGATCATTCGGGCCGGCATCGACTCGGGGAACGGCGGCATCCTGGCCTATCTGTCCGAAGTTGACAACCGGACCAACGATGCGTCATACCAGGATGGCTTCAGGTTTGCTTTTTGATTTGAAGTGAAACCGGAGGGAGGACCGCCGGTTCAGGCCGGCGGTCCTTTTTTCATCGAGAATGGAGAGGCAATGGACAACAAATACGCCCTCTATCGTGAACTCCCTGACCTCGACTTCGAGACTGCCGTTGACCAGGTTACGCTCTTTCTCAAAGACGAGGGATTCGGGGTTCTCACCACGATTGACGTCCAGGAAACCTTGAAAACCAAGCTCGATGTGGACTTCCGGCCCTACGTCATCCTCGGCGCCTGTAATCCGGTCCTGGCCCACCAGGCTCTCGAGGGTGAACCTCTGTTGGGAGTCCTTCTGCCCTGTAATGTTGTGGTCATGAGGCGAGAGGGCGGCGGGTCGATCGTCGCGGCACTGAAACCGTCCGGTGTGTTTTCGTTGGTCGAGAGCCCTGAAGTCATGCCCATCGCGGAACAGGTCGAGGAGAGGTTGCGGCGCGCGATCGAGAGGCTGTGACGGATCTCAAGTAGGCCCAAAGAGGCCCCCACTGCATCCTGCGAAAGGTGGAAAGGTGCCTCTTCAAAGAGTCAAGCCCCAAATTGGTATTTTCCCCGTCGTCGTCGGAGCTGTGGAATTGTGAAAAACCGGTCCCCGGAGATTGACTTGTGAGGTTGTGATCAGTGGCACCGTTCCGTTCTTCACTGTCTTGATTTCTGCATTGACCCCACTTGTAAAGCAGAAGAGAATGAGAATGAATATCGGAGGATTTTGACGATGAACGCCTTCCAAGGAAAATCCCAACGCCCAGGTGGATACGATCAGGCCATCAAACGCGTCGCCCGAGTCCTGAATATTCCAATTTTTCTGGTGGCCTTTCCGGCCGTCGCACAGTGGAAC
>DAOWGJ010000005.1 GCA_030637505.1 Holophagae bacterium | reverse complement strand
TTGGCTGTCATGGCTTGCTGTTCGGCAGCAGTGACAGTCTCGGCGTACGTGAATCCGGAACCACACTCCGCCTCGGCCGACTCCATGGACGTCACCTTCAGCATTCCGGATTACCAGACTGGCCTCAACCTGATGTGGCAGGCGAGGGTCGGCGCCTCAGCCGGTCACTTCGTGTTGTACTGGGGCCCCGATGAGTCTCAGCTCTTGGTGGTTTCGGAGATGTCGGCCCGGGAGGGCGCGAATCAATACAGCTTTTACGATCTGACGGCCCATGCGCCGTTCGGACAATACCGACTGGTCTATCGAGATTCCCACGGTGAGGAGACAATTCTCGCCAAAGCACTCGTCGACGTTGATGAGAGTCTCGAGACGGAAGGCCTTGGAACGACCAGTACCAACCCTCAGCCAGGTTCCCAACACGCAGGGCTCATCATGGAGCCGATGCAGAATGCCACTTTGTTCAGGTCGACGCCGGAAACGGCGGCGCCTGGATCAGGACCTGCACCGCCCGAACCCCCTCCTTAGCTCGTTGAGGGCGCGAAGCCGTCAACGATGAATCGATATTGGCGGTATTACAGGTTGACATCCAGGCGCGATCTGGTCTACAAGATTGTTAGAGGAAGAGATCCCGTCGAGATTTCTATTATTTTTCGAGAGGAATTGGAGGAAAGTATATGTCTATGTTGAAACGTCCGGCCTTCGCTTGGTCCATCGCCGTTCTCGCCGTCGTTGCCATCGCCGTTGGCGGCACGCTGGTGGCTGAAACTCAAGGTCTCAGGGCCTTTTCCGGTGGCCCGGTCGCCGAGCCGCTGACCCAGGAGCTGCCGCCATTGACCCGTGGACCGATGACCATTACGCACGACGCCGAAAGGGCCCTGTCGATCCTGTCTTTCGACGACGGCACATGTGAGAGCGGGCTCGGCGCAGGGACGACCCAGGCCGTGACCGACCTCGTCGACTTCGACGTGCCCACCCAGTGCACTCAGGCGGGTCTTGAGGTAGTCGGCGTGACCGCCAAGCTCAATACCGGGCAGTTCATCCAGAACTTCGCGTACGCCCAGTCTGGCGCCGCCCCGCCACCCGCTGGTGGGCTTGGCCTCGTACCAATCACAACGATTCTCGCCGGTGGACCCTGCCCGACCGCCCAGACACTGGTCTCACGAGCAGTTTCTCCCGCGGCGGTTATCAACGGAACCGCAAATTTCTTCGCAGGCGTGCAAGCCTTCGGTTTTGCCGCGAGGGACACCAATGGTCCTCCAGCAGGCCGCATCTGGCTCCTCTGCAGTTTCTGCGGCATGACCCAGTACACCCCGACCACCCTTTCCACTCTGGGCCTGGGAGGCAACTGGATGATCCGCGTAACCGTCGAGGACGCGAACTGCGTTCCCGTGGAGCTGATGCAGTTCACGATCAGCTAAAGATCAACGAGCAGACGTAACAGACGAGCTGGGTCGCAATTGCGGCCCAGTCTCGTTTTGTATTGAGCAGCCTTCCGGGAGTTTTCATGCCTTTTGCCGATTTTTTTATGGGCCGATCCAGCCGCCTGCTACTGGCGGTCTTCCTAACCTTGGTGATGCTCGCATGCCGGCCGGCGCCGCCACCGCCCGGCGTCGTCGCTACGACCGATCTGGGGGAGATTCACAGGATCGAGCTCGACGAACACATTCTCTCGTTGCCCGAGGCACGGCGCAGCCCGCCCGCCGGTCAGCCGCTCCCCGAGTGGCGGCATCAGATGCTGGAGGAGCTGATCGTGACTCAGGCACTGGAGACCGAGGCGCGCTCGTTGGGACTTGCCGAAACAGAGGAAGCCCGCGTGCTCTTGACCAGCCGGAGGGATGCGATCCTGGCTGAGGTCATGAGCTCGCGCCTGATCGGGGAAAAGGTGGAGGTCACCGAAGACGACCTGCTGACCTTCTATGACGCTCACCCAGGGGATTTCTCCCACCCGGCGCAGATCCGGTTGCGCAATATCTTCCGGCGGGTCGCTCGCGACGCATCACCGGAGCTCTGGGAGACGGCTCGGCAAGAGATGGAGGGGCTGCTCGGGGAGATTCACCGGGGCGCTCATTTCGGCGATCTGGCCCGCGCCCATTCCGACTCCGAAACCGCGGCTCTCGGAGGCCTCATCGGCCGGCTGGATTCCGGCCAGCTGGATCCGGCCATCGAGGAGATTCTCTGGAATCTGGACGAGGGAGAGGCCAGTGGGGTGATCCGGACTGCGGTTGGTTTCCATATATTCAAGGTGGAAAAATACCTCGGCCATTTCAAGATGGACTTCGA
>DAOWGJ010000121.1 GCA_030637505.1 Holophagae bacterium | reverse complement strand
TGCCTTGAAGACGGAATTTGCAGTTATTTCCCATTCCCCGATATGGGCCCCGGTACCAACCTGGCCCAGTTCAACGGTCAAAACGGCGCGGGAACCTGGCAGGTGTGCGTTGGGGACTCCGCCGGAGGCGACACCGGTGACCTCGAGACCGCTTCCATCGTGTTCAACCAGCAGGCGGGTGACCTGGAGATTACCAAGACCGCACCCAACGGCGTGGGCGTGGGCGGACCGTACCCCTACCACATCGAGGTGACCAACAACGGTCCGGCCGATCAGATCTCCGTTGTAGTGACCGACGTGCTGCCGGCGGAGATCTTCTACGTCAGCGATTCCTGCGGCGGCGGCGCAGCCGGCCAAACCTGGACCTGGAATGTGGGTACAGTGGCCGTGGGTGCGACCGTCATGTGCGATCTCAACGTCCAGTTGGTCGGGCCCGACTGTGTGTCGGTGAACAACACCGCCACGGTAGTGGGCGGCATCTCCGACCCCGACGGCTCGAACAACTCCTCGAGTCATTCCAACGGCGGCGGCGAGGCGGTTGCGGATCCGGGCTTCGAACTCGGTACGCCGAACGCGGCATGGGATGAAGCCTCCACCAACTTCGGTACGACGCTCTGCGATCTCGGAAGCTGTGGAGACGGTACCGGCACCGGCCCCAGAACCGGAGATTGGTGGAGCTGGTTCGGCGGCATCGCGGCCTACGAAGAGGGCTCCGTTTCGCAAGACCTGATAATCAGTACGGGCGCGGACCTGAGCTTCTGGCTCGAGATGATCATCTGCGACAGCTCTGCCGACTACCTCGAGGTCACCATCGACGGGAACCAAATATGGATGATCGACGGCAGCTCGGCCCTCTGCGGAAACCTCGGCTATACGATGCAGAGTGTGGACCTGGCGCCGTATGACGACGGCGGGGTGCACACACTGGCGTTCCATTCGGAGATCTTCGCCAATAACGGTGGTGGGTCCAATTTCTTCGTCGACGACGTATCGATTCCAGGTACTGCGGATTGCACGCAGGCGGCCGTTTTCGACCTCGCGCTGACCAAGGGTGCGGCCAATAATGGAAACGGCACAGGTACATACACGTTCTTGGTGCAGAACCTCGGTCCTGACGATGCCACCGGCGTCGTTGTGATTGACAACCTGCCGGCGGGCGTCGCCTACCTCAGCGACGACTGCGGCGGTTCCGAGGTCGGCGGAGTGTGGACCTGGATGGTGGGCAACCTCATCAATGGCGGCGCCGCTACTTGTGACATGCTGGTCACCATCGTCGATCCGGCCGACACCTACAACAACGCCATCGTGTCGGGCGCGGGCAGCGACCCCAATCCGGGCAATAACGGTGACAGCGCCGGGATTCCGGAGCAAATGCCCGAGGCCATCCCAACACTCGGCTTCGTGGGCATGATGGTCCTGCTCCTGCTGGTGGCGGGGGCGGGTCTCTTCTTGATTCGGCGCCGATTCTGATACGTCGCTGAAACTGAACCACGCGCCCCGCCGTCCGGCGGGGCGTTTTTTTGTTTTGGCTCTGGGAAATGAACGAGTGGGCGTACCGCGGCCGTTCCCGAAGGACGCGCGTTGGCGAGGTGCCTGTCATGCTATTTAGCCCGCACTTCTCACCAGTGATCTACTACGACGCCCGATACACCAAACTCTGTCGTGCTTGTCGTGACTCGTCCTCCTCAACGTACTGTCAAGTACGCCTGCGTCGATCGAGTCACGAAAAACCCAACAGCGAACGGCGTCTCGGACGTCTCGCGACGAAAACCGGTGAGAAGTGCGGGTTAGCGCTTTTTCCCGCCTGGGTGACCCACAAACGGTTACAGTCGAAAATCTGCATTGCAGGAGGTGTTACTATCACCTGGCTTTTATTCGCCGTTTTCCAGGGAGCTGACAACCGCCACTGGCCTGAGAGGATATGAGGAAAATGAAAAACAGATTCACCTTTACCGTCAACTTGACATTTATTTGCTGCTTGGCTCTGTGCTGCATTGCGAACCTCGCTTTCGCTGTGGGATACCTTTCAGGGCCCGCCGGGGGCGAACCCATCGACATTGCGCTCGACTACATTTATCAGCATCGGGTTGAGTTTGGCCTCAGCGAGGCTGATCTCAGCGAGATGACGGTCTCGGACCAGTACATGACCGAGCACAACGGGGTCACCCACATCTACCTCGTGCAGCGCCTCGAAGGCATTCGGGTCTTCGGCGCGGTGATGAACATCAATATCGGCCCCAACGGGGAGGTCATCAATCTCGGCAACCAGATGGTCTCGAATCTGGCCTTGAGAGCTTCTGTCAGAGCACCTGTTATCGCCCCAGAGTCCGCAATCGAGAGTGCGGCGGACCACCTTGGCCTGACCCTCACCGAGATACTGACGACCATCGATAGATTTGGTGGTCCCGAGGATGAACAAACATTCAGCAACGGCGGCATTTCCCGTCGGGAGATTCCGGTGCGCCTGGCGTTTCAGCCGGTTGAGAGCGGCGAGGTCGTGCTGACCTGGGCACTCTCGATCGAGATGTCGAGTGAGCCTCACTGGTGGCATCTCCGGGTCGACGTGGAGACCGGCGAGATCGTTGCCAAGGACGACATGGTCGTCAGTGACAGCTATGACGTCTACCCGGTTCCGCTCGAAAGTCCAGGCGATTTCGGTGCGAGCCAGCAGACCGTCACCGATCCGGCTGATGTTATTGCCTCACCTTACGCCTGGCACGACACCAACGGCAGCCCCGGCGCCGAGTACACCGACACCCGTGGCAACAACGTATGGGCCCAGGAGGACTTGGACGACAACAACATCGGAGGCTTTAGACCTGACGGCGGTGCAGGATTGAACTTCAACTATGCCCACGACCCCGCCCGGGGCACGTTCGATGCAACCAACCAGGAGGCAACGATCGTCAACCTGTTCTACCTCAACAACATCATTCACGACACCACCATGCACTATGGCTTCGATGAGGCGGCCGGCAACTTCCAGGAGATGAACTACTCCGGTCAAGGCAACGGCAGTGACTTTGTCTTTGCTGATGCGCAGGACGGTTACAATGACGGCAACGTCGGTAACGCCAACTTCTCGACTCCGACAGACGGCAACAATCCGCGCATGCAGATGTTCATCTGGCAGCCGTCCGATTCCGGGACTACGATGACGGTCAACAGTCCGCCCGCCGTTGCCGGTATCTACGAGGCCGGCAGGGCCACCTTCGGCGACAGCTTTGCCGGCAACCCGATCACCGGTGACCTGGAGCTTGTCAACGGACCCAGCGACCCGCCCGCAGTGCCGACAGAAGGCTGCGGTCCGCTGGTCGACTTCACACCGGGGAAGATTGCCATGATCGATCGCGGCAACTGTGACTTCTCTCAGAAGGTGCTGAACGCCGAGAACGCCGGAGCAACCGCGGTCGTCGTCGCCAACAACCAGGCCGGCAGCATCATCATGGCCGGTGGTGCGTTGGGCGCCCAGGTAACGATTGCATCCCTGATCATCCAGCAAACCGATGGTGACGCCATCAAGCTCGAGCTCGGGAACACCGTCAACGTCACCCTCGAGACAGAGGTTGAAGATCGAGAGAGTG
Source organism: Holophagae bacterium (assembly GCA_030637505.1). Taxonomy (GTDB): domain Bacteria; phylum Acidobacteriota; class Thermoanaerobaculia; order Thermoanaerobaculales; family Sulfomarinibacteraceae; genus DAOWGJ01. Next base: position 2,201 of record DAOWGJ010000121.1, on the reverse strand, counting down.
CGATGGATGCAACCGTCGTTTTCCACGAGTATGGCCATGGCATCTCGAATCGCCTCGTCGGCGGGCCGGCGAGCGTCTTCTGCCTCAACAACGATGAGCAAATGGGTGAAGGTTGGAGCGACTTCTTCGGTCTGGCCTTGACCGCCAAGGCTGGACAAAGTGGCGCCGATTCACGAGGGGTCGCGACCTACGTCATGTACCAGCCGCCGGATGGACCGGGAATCCGGACCTTTCCCTACACCACCGACATGGCGATCAACCCCCATACCTACGACTCGATCAAGACCTCAGCGATTCCGCACGGCGTCGGAGAGGTTTGGAACGCGATGCTCTGGGAAATGTACTGGGAGCTCGTCGAAGACTACGGCTTCGACGACGACATCGCCACAGGTACCGGCGGTAACAACCTCGCGATCCAGCTGGTGATCGACGGCATGAAGTTGACAACCTGCCACCCGAATTTCGTGCAAGGGCGTGACGCAATTCTTGCTGCGGATCTTGCCAACAACGGCGGCGCCAACGAGTGCGCCATCTGGCGGGCTTTTGCGAAACGCGGATTGGGTGTCAGCGCTATCGCCGGCAGCGGAGCCTCTACACAAGACGGGACCGAGGCCTTTGACGCACCGACGGAATGTGTCGATTTGATCTTCATCGACGGGTTTGAGAGTGGAACCCCTGGAGAGTGGACCTCAGCTGTCGGAGAGGAATAACGGTTCAGAATCGCCGATGCGCGGCCCTTTTTGCCGCGCATCGGTGGTTCATACGTCAAGACACCAGTCACGCCGGCACCCCCCCCTCGCGACAAAAACCGGTGAGAAGGTCGGGTCATACCTATTAGTTCGTTCAGGTTGGCAGCGAATTGCATCAAAACGAGACGGCCTGTGAAGGACCCGCCTACAGATTCGAAGTCATTATGGTTCAGAGAGTTCAGTGTAGGCGCGTCCTTCAGGGCGCGCGGATGTGCAGCCCCCAACCGCCACTCAATACCGTCAACCTGATTCAAGGGGATAGGTATGGGTCTGGTGAGTTCCTGGGGCCAACCAGGCTTTGGGCCGCCCGTCAACGCCCGTCAATGCCCGGCGGGGCCGGCTGCAGGCAATCGAGGTCGTCGAGGGCGCCGGTGACCGCCTCGGCCTCGGGGCCGTTGATCGATCGGAGCAGGTCGCAGGCCTCAGTGTTTCGTCCGGCTTCGGCAGCCTGGTGGGCCAGACGGACCAGGCGTGAGGTGTAGCCTCCGCTCGGCGGTGGTGATTCCGCTGCCATGTGCGCCTGCCGCAGGGCTCGGGGCCATCGACCGTCGCCGGCGAAGATTTCTGCCGACATCACTCGGGCCCAAAAATGGTCTGGGTTGAGTTCGAGGGCGTGCTGACAGCTTTCGAGGGCTGCGGTTGCACGCCCGGTCCGCTTGTAGGCCAGACAGAGATTGGCCCAGAGGTTGTCATTGTCGGGTGTGAGGCTGGTGGCTTGGAGCAGGGCGTCGATCGCCGGGTCGTGGCGAGAACGATCCGAGAGGAATCGGCCCAGCGCCCCGGCGACCTTGCCCGCCGCGGGCCTGTCTCCATCGGCGTGGAGGCCGTCAACGACGTAGCCCGCGGCCGATTCCAGGCGGCTGATTTCTCTGGAGTCGTTCAGCTCGCCGATTGAGGATTTCAGGAGGCCCATTACCTGACCGGATGCCTCTGCCCATCGGCCTGCCCGGCCGAGAAGTTGCGCCGTCTCCGTCGATGCAAGCACGTTGCCGGGGCTGAGGTCCAAAGCTTTGACACACGCCTCCCGCGCCGGTTCGTCGTCTCCCGCCCGGCTCAGTGCCAGGCAGAGGTTCGACCAGATCAGCGGGTTGGTCGGGTCGGCATCGGACGCCTTTAAAAGGGTCTCGGCCGCTTCGTCATGCCGACCGAGGTCGGACAGGATTCTCCCCGCTGAGAGGTGCAGGGTGGGGTTTGGTTGATTCTCTGTCGCCAACATCTGCAGGTAGGCGGTTGAGGCGGCGGCGAGGGCGGCCTTGGCTTCGGACGAGCGTCCCTCTCGGTCCAAGGTTCGGGCCCGCGCGGCACACCAGCCGGCGATTGTGCGAGTGAACTGCCGGTCGCCTGGGTTCTCGAGATGGAGTTGGATTCTGTGTAATGCGTCAGCCGATCCGTCCTGACCCCCAGTCTCGAGGGCGATCTCGGCGAGGTTGACCGCCAGACCGATCAGGAGAT
>DAOWGJ010000090.1 GCA_030637505.1 Holophagae bacterium | reverse complement strand
ATTCAGCACCTGCCGAGTACTGACAGCCAGCCTTAACCAGCGCCTCACACCGGTTTTCGACGCTAAGGGCGCGAAACGCCATGCTGAGAACTGAGTTGTCGGGTCATCGACCGGAATGGCATCCGCTGACCCACATAAAGGCAAGCGCCACGGGCATTCACCACACGTTTAAAAACCCACTCCGATGCAAGCTCATCGAGGAGGAACCGAATCTCGTCGGAGTTGGCGTGCGAGAAGACCGCCCAAACCCGGGGAGTCTCCTCTCCGACCAGGGTTCGAAACTCGGTTGCGTAGGCTTCGGGCTCTTCCCGGTGGCTGTGGCCGAAAACGAATTCCGGACCCCCGATCTTGTAAAATCGCAGGGCAGGCCACGCCCCGTAGTACACGTAGACCATGTCCCCCCGGCCACGATTGTCCAGACCGTCGAGAACGGTCTTGATGTCTTCGACCTCCTGATAGGGGTCAGCCCGGACCACGCCAAACGTGCCTGCGGCGAGAACAGACATGAGGAAAATCGCTGTCGCCAGACTCCGGTACTTCGTCGGGAACAGTGTCGTTAAGGCGACCCATCCTCCACCAATTGCCACGGCGATGGCGGGCGCAAGAAACAAATCCTGGCGAATCGGACCGAGGGGATAGAAATTCGCCAAGGAGGCCGCTGCGACGATGACCACCGAGGAACCTGCGAGCGCGACCAAGATCTTCGAATCTCGGTGCGCCCCGGGCCGAACGAGGAGGAGCAACCCCAGGACCGGGACCAGCAGTACGGCACTTCCATGACCCAGAGTCAGATAGGTCATCATATCTGGAATCCTCGCTGCCAGGAAATGCCACAGTGGCCCTGGGTCGAACATCGACCCGTCGAAGAAAAAGTAATCCATGTAGGATATTCCGCCCCTATTCCACTGCCCCCTCAGGGTCAGTCCGACCGTGAGGGCAACCCCGGCCGCCAATAGAGTTGTTGCACCTGCAAGTCTCCTCAGAGTCGCTGTTCGGCCCCCCGACCGCCAGGCTTCAAAGGCCAGGATGGCCAGCAAGGCGACCGCAAAGAGCACCAAACCGTATTGGACGAGAGGGGCAAGGAAGATGCTGAACAACAGCGGAACGTGCGCACCGTCCTTTTCTTTCCGGAAACTCAGGAAGGCAAAAATCATGAGAGAGGCCAGCAGGACCGAGAGCGAGTACTCTCTCACCTCTTGCGCGTACCTGATCTGGGAGGGCGAGACCGCCAGGATCGCTGCTGCGATCAGCGCTCCCGAACCATCAATGCCTACGCGTACCAACATGAGGATGACGATGATTGCCAACAGGCTGGATACAGCCGCACTTGAACGGACAGCAAAGGGCGAATCCGCGAACTGCTGCACGGCCTGAAGCAACAGGGGGTAGGCGACGGGAGAGCTGCTGCCGAGTCGTGTCTTGGTGATATTGTCGGAAAATGATTGACCTGCGTAGTTTGCCACTCTGGCCTCGTCGATCCACAGTGACCGATCGGCAAGGTGAAAGAACCGGAAGATCCCCGCTACCAAAAGCACGATGACACACAGGGCGAGATAGACTCGTCGGTCCAACGGTCATTCCGAAAAACGTCGAACCAGCGTCGAGGCCACAGCGCCGAGCACCAGGTACAACGGCACGAAAATCCAGGCACTCTTGAAGCTGACGGTCGCATGGTGCACAAAGACCAGGCCGAGGACGAAGAGCGATGCTCCGAAGTTCTCCAACCAGGCCAACCGTCCGGGAATCAAGAGGCCGACTCCGACCGAGATCCCCAGTTGCAGCAGCGGAAGGTAGATCACCTGCCAACGAACGGTGGAAGCTTCCAGGGCGTCAAAGGCCTCGTCATAAGTCCTGGTGTCGTCCGGCCCCGGAAATGGCGCGAGATATGCCTCCAAGGCCAGGAGGCCAGACCCGACAACCACGCTGCCGAGCAAGAGTGCCAGGACGACGAACACCCAGCGACTGGACCGGATCACCGTGTTTCCTGATCAGAGACAGAAGCCGGCACCGGATCCAGAGTCCTTCGCTCGAGGGACGCTCGCACGATGACGACCGGCTCCTTCGGTTTGTGGAAGGCGATCGTCTTCTCTTCGCCTAGCCATTCTTCGATCACCTCGACCCGTCCGATGGCATCCAAAACGTCAAATCCTTCAATCAGGATTCCGAAAACCGCGTACTGACCGTCAAGATGGGGGCGCGGGGCGTGGCAGATGTAGATCTCGGTGCTGCCGCTGTCGGGATCTTCGTCACGGGCCAGACCGACAGCGCCGGTCACATGGGGAGAGGCGCCGAATTCTCCCTTGACCAGCGGATTGTCGTTCTCCCCACCGTCACCGGCTTGAATCACATGGCCGGCAACGACCCGGTAGAAGGGCAGACCGTCATAGAATCCCTCACCAACCAATTTCTTGAAGTTGGCCACCGTCTCGGGCGCGTCCTTTTCAAAAAAACGAATGACCATCGTCCCCATCGAGGTCTCGAGGACGCAGACTTCCTCCTCCGGTTTCAACTCGTTCGCGATCAGACCGGGGGCCGCCATCATGAAGACACACGTCAGAATACTGAGAACCCGCATTGAAACCTCCGTCAGCGACGGTAGCACTTCAGTTGGCGGCTCTGGGTTAAAACCTCCGCGAAAAGGCAGCGTGGACGCCAAAATCGGGGCTGTTGTCGAAGGAGAGGATGTTCTCCAAAAGGCCGATCTCCAGCACTCCGTTCGGCATGATCTCGGCCTTCCACCCCAGGATCAATTCGTTGGAGACCTCAGAGAATGGCGGCAAATTGGTTGCGACGCCCTCACTGCCGAGGTATTGAAGGATCAAAGACATGCGCGGCTTGAATCGCCACTCGAGGGCTGCCAGGACCGTCAATTGTGTCCGTTCGAGCTCGATGCCATAGAAGCTGTCGCCGCCGAAGTAGGCATAGCCCAGCGTCAGGTAGCCGTAGAAATGTCCGAAACGGCGGGCGGCGGCTATCGACGCGGCGATGTCGAAATCGCTTCCCTCGAGGTCGTTCCCTCCAACTGCCCAGCGGCCCGTTAAAGCCCACGAGATGGCCGGCAGGTGCTCTGTACCGCAGGTCACGTTTTGCTGCAGGGTGAAGAGCAGACTGCGGGCAAAAGTGCCTCGGTCGCTGTTATCCAGCGACACGGGTTCGCGGCCGTCGGATGGGTCGATGAAGATGTTAAATTGATTGCGATCGATCAAATCACGGCCACTCTGATCGATGCCGAAAAGATCATGAAAACCTTCGATTGTACTGTCCATGACTCCACCGAAACGCCATCGCTGTTCGTACTCCACGCCGATTTCGAAGGTGTCGCTCAAGCCGAAAGAGTAGGCGAGGGATGCGTCCAGACTCTCGTAGTCGAGCAAATAGCGCCCGTATTCCTCCTGTTCGGGATCGAAGTTGGCATCGTCATTGGCCCAGATGTTGGACCAGGTTGTACCGAGCCTCATCTGGTGTTGGCCCTTGCCAAGCGTCGAGGGAGTCCGAGGCAGGATGCCCAGGCGCAGCGACTGGAAAGGGCTCTGGCTGCGCACGCTCAACGGGCCGTAGCCGACGTGAGAGAAGCAGATCGAGTGGCCTCGAAAACCCTTGGGGCCGGACGTCAATTGCGTGCTTTTGAATGTTGTCGTTTGAACGACGGGAACGGCTCCTTCCTCAGCGGCCGCTCCGGAAAGGAACTCACGCAGTATGCCCGCCAATCGATCGGCCGAGATGCCACCGACAATCCGGTGTCGAGGAGTGCCTGATGGGTCCAGGAGGAAAATGGTGGGCGTGGCCTCGACCCCCCACTGACGGGCCAGGCTGGCCTTGCGGTCAATATCGATCTTGACCCACACGAAGTCATTCGAAAACGCCTGGATTGAGGGCTCGAGCAGAGTCGTTTCCTCGAACTCACGGCACACCGGGCACCACACGGCGCCGAAGCCCAGAAAAATCGGTTTGTTTTCGGCCCGCGCCCGTTCGAGGGTCTCGTCGAGGTTGGAACTGAAGTCCAGCACGCTGTCACGCTTTTTCACCAGGTCTGACGCAGTTGCAGCCGGCACGGTCTGGGAGAGTGCAAGAACAACCAGCAATCCAATCTGGCCCAGCCTGTTGACAAACCTTTCATTCTTCATTTCAGGTCGGCTCCTCCCCAGAGCTTGTTGACTCTTAGTTTCATGATCAGTTCCCTTCTCTCTATCTTTTTCCCCGGCGCTGATGCAACCGGTTCCTTCTGTGGTTTGCGAACCGCTCGCCGGGGTTACCGCCAGGTGATAATCTCGTGGCCGTATCGGGGTGCGTTGAATCTGATGGAACACCAGACACGGTGTTTCCTACGAAAACTGGTTAGGAGAATGTGTCTCCCACCAACGGTATCTCTTTCCGACGCGAGACCAGGACGTAGGCGGCGCACAGAAGTACGACGACCAGCATGCAGACCAGCATGCCACCGTCGTTGTTGACCACCAGGCCGAGATGCGTGACGTGAGCGATGAGGGCGCCGCACATCACGGAGACCGCGATGACCGAGCCCAGCGCGGCGAAGGGCGACAGAATCAGAAGTGCGGCCATCAGCTCAATGACGGCAATCACATAGCGGCCGGTAGGCTCCATATCCAGGCCCACAAAGACCTCGACGGTGCCTGGCTCTCCGATGAACTTCTGGGTGGCGGCAAAGAATAGGAGCAAAGCGACAACGCCCTGGGCGATACGAGTGAGATTCGGATGGGTCATGACGGCTCCTCTCCTAAAGGCGAAGCGGGCGCTTGTACCGGTAGGTATAGATTCTCTTCACACAGCAGTCGGGCCGAAGATCTTCCCAGGGCGGCCAGGAGCTCTACGTGGTCGTGGTGTAGGGCCTCGATGTAGTTGGCGACTCGTCTTGCCTTGTCTTCGATGTCCAGCCCCGTTTGCAACTGCTTTTGATGGGTGGTGATGCCTACGGGGCAGGTGTTCCGGTTGCATTGCAGTGCCTGAATGCACCCCAACGCCAGCAGGAAACCCCGGGCCGAGTAGGCCACATCGGCGCCAAAGGACAATGCCTTCAGCTGCTTCCCCGGGCTGATCAGCTTGCCCGAGGCAAAGACCACGAACCGGTCGCGGACACCCTCGTCCCGCAGGATCCGATGAACAACGGGCAGGGCTTCGAAGAGAGGCAGTCCCAGGTCATCCATGAAGCTCTTGGGTGCGGCGCCCGTGCCTCCCTCGCCACCGTCAACAGTGATGAAATCCGGTACTGTGTCCTGCCGCTCCATTTCCTGCACCAGGGTGCGAAACTCGTTGGGGCGGCCGAGGCAGAACTTGATGCCGGTGGGCAGGCCGCTGACCCGTTGGATACGGCCGATGAACTCCACCGTGGAGGCGGCATCGACGCATTCAACATGGTGTGCGGGCGAGAGGACGTCCTGGCCCATCGGCACTCCGCGCAACTCAGCGATCTCGGCGGTGATCTTCTCCTTGGGCAACAGACCACCCTTCCCGGGCTTGGCCCCCTGAGAAAGCTTGATCTCGATCATTTTCACCTGATTATTGGCCGCCAGAACGGCAAGCTTGCTCTCATCCAGACGACCGTCCTCGGTGCGAACACCGAACTTGGCCGTGCCCATCTGGAAAATCAGGTCGCAGCCCTCCATCAGGTGGTACTTGGGGTGCCCTCCCTCGCCGGTGTTCATCAGGGCGCCGGCCAGCTTGGCCCCGCGAGCCAGGGCCCGGACGGCGTTCTCGCCAAGGGCGCCATAGCTCATCGCGCTGATCATGATCGGGCGCCTGATGTGGTAGGTGGTATCGAGGCCCCGAGCGGCGCCGACCGCAACGTCGAAGGGCTCGAGCTGGTCTGTGTCTACCGGATAAAACGAGTGCCGCAGCTTGATCTCGGTCCGGTCAAAGGCGAGCAGCGAGCCGAAGGCTGCGGTCGAGTCGATTCCCTTGGCCTTGCGGTAGACCTCGGCGCGCTCGACCCGATTGAAGGGGCTCTCCTCCGTATCCGAGGCGAAGAGGTACTGTCGGAACTCGGGGCCGATGCTCTCGACGAGGTACCGAATCTGCGCCAGGAAGCCGAAGTTCGCGAGCAGGGTATGGGACGTTTGTCCATGACGCCAGAACAGATTGAGCAGGACGAGCAGGAAGAAAGCGACAGTCAGGAAGTGAAAATAGAACGAGACGAAATAGCCCGCCAGACCGAAGAGGCCGCAGAGCACCACAATGGCGATATTGGCAGTGTGGGAAATTTTCTCGAGGTCGATTGCGAATGTGGAAGTCATGGGGTATTCACTCCGTCAGAGTTCAAATCTATCAAACCGGGTTCCAGAACCGGGTCCGTTCACACTTCGCTGTGCCGGAAGCGCCACCTTCGTTACCGCACGCCCGCACGACGGGGTGGAGATTGTCGCCTTCCCGGCCGAAAACGGACCCTCGTGAAGCGCGCCTCGTAACCTCCGTTACATTTCGGGCATTGAATAACTGAAACGTTAAACGAGGACCAATTCTTTGATTGAGACGCATTATACTGGAAAACGGGAGCGAACATGAGTGAAAAGCAGCTGATATGGTACCGCGTTGCGGATGTTGACGAGGTGCCCGAGGACCGTGTCAAAACCGTGACCGCGGGGCGGGAGAGTCTTGCTCTGACACATTTCGAGGGGCGTTACGCGGCCCTCTTGAACGCCTGTCCCCACCAGGGCGGCCCCCTGGGCGAGGGCGCCATCGAAAACGGTTGGCTGCGCTGTCCGTGGCACGGATGGGATTACCACCCCTGCACCGGCAAGCCGCCCGGAGGCTATGACGACGGCGTACCCACCTTCCCGGTCGAGATCCGCGAGGACGGAATCTACGTCGGCATCGAGGAGGAGGCGCCCCGTGAGCGCACCGTCGCCGACGTGATGGTGGAGACTATGGTGAATTGGGGCGTGACCCACGTCTTCGGCATGGTCGGTCACTCCAACCTCGGTCTGGCTGATGCGATCAGGCTTCAGGAAGAAGCCGGCAATCTCAGCTACATCGGCATCCGTCACGAGGGCGCGGCATCCTTCGCCGCCTCGGCCTACGCAAAGCTCAGCGGCAATCCCGCAGCATGCTTCTCCATCGCCGGCCCTGGCGCTACCAATCTTCTCACCGGTCTGTGGGACGCCAAGGTCGACCGCGCCCCGGTCCTCGCCCTCACTGGTCAGGTGGACACCCAGGTGCTCGGCCCCGGCGCATTTCAAGAGTGTGACCTCGCGGCGGCCTTTGCTCCGGTGGCCGCCTGGAGTCAGACCGTACTCGAAGGCAGCCGCCACGCCGAACTGATGTCCCTGGCTTTAAAGAATGCCATCCAGCAACGAGATGTGGCCCATCTGATCTTCCCGGACGAAGTGCAGGTTGTGCCGGCAGGAGATACGCCGGCAGCCGGTCCCGAAGGGCGATTGACCGATTTACATATTGCACCACCTGCAGCAGCCTTCGACGCCGCGCTTGAACGCCTGCGCAACGCCAAACGGCCGGTTATCATCGTCGGCCACGGCGCACGGCCCCACATGGACGAAGTCACGGCCCTGGCCGAACGCCTCAACGCGCCGGTCGTAACGACTTTCAAGGGTAAAGGCCTGATTTCAGACCACCACCCTCTGGGATGCGGCGTGCTCGGGCGCTCGGGCACACCGGTAGCGAGCTGGTTCATGAACGAGGCCGATCTGCTCCTGGTCTTTGGCGCATCCTTCTCCAACCACACCGGGATCACACCCAAGAAACCGATCATTCAGGTCGACTTCGACCCGTATGCCTTGGGCCGCATGCACGCCGTTGACATGCCGGTGCTTGGCGATATCGGGGTCACCGCCGGCCTCCTGAATGAGGGCCTTGGCAGGGACCCCGACACTGTTGACCAACGGCCGGAGGTCGCCGAGCGTTGGCGGATCTGGCGGCAGGAAAAACTCAACCGGCTGGGCGACGATCGTGGACGAGGCTTGAACTCCGCAGCGGTCTTCGATGCGATGAATCGGCTGGTCCCGGAGGACGCCGTAATCGCCGTCGATGTCGGCAACAACACCTATTCCTTCGGTCGCTACTTCGAGTGCACGCGCCAGGCGGTTTTAATGTCCGGCTACCTCGGCTCGATCGGCTTCGGTTTTCCGGCCGCCATGGGGGCGTGGGCGGCCGCTCCCGACCGGCCGATCATCGCTGTCACCGGCGACGGCGGTTTCGCACAATACATGGCAGAGGTGACCACCGCAGTGAAATACCGCATGAACATCACCCACGTCCTGCTCAATAACTCGGAGTTAGGGAAGATTTCAAAGGAACAACGGGGTGCACACTTTCCGGTGTGGCAGACCTCATTGGTCAGCCCAAATTTTGCTTCCTTTGCAACTGACTGCGGGGCCCTCGGAATCCGCGTCCGATCAAGGAACGAACTCGACGAGGCCCTTGGCAGGGCACTCGCCCACGACGGCCCTTCGATGGTGGAAATCCTCACAGATGCGGAGCTTCTGTGATGCCTGACTGAAAGGGTGGACCGATGGACATTCTTCTTGAAAGGCATCTGCGAGAAGTTTCATCGCCGGCAAATCTAAAAATCAACGACCAGATTCGGAGGTTTCGAGCCTTCTGCCGGGAGCACGGCTGCGCTCGCCCCTACCATCATTTTGCTTTCGGTCAGTCGCCCTTTTCCCCACCTCCGCCCGTCATCGAGGCACTCAAGACCCATGCCACGCAGCACGACTATCTGCCGGCGGCAGGTCTTCCCGAACTCAGGACTGCCGTGTCCGATTTCTACGGCCGAGTTTTCGGTTTGCACTGCAAGGCCGATCAGGTTGTCGTGGGCCCGGGCAGCAAGGAGCTGATCGCGGTCGCACTCGCGGTCCTCGATGGCCCGGTCGTCATCCCCACGCCCTCGTGGGTCAGCTACCTTCCGCAGGCGAGAATCCTGCGCAAAGAGGTTCTGCCGGTGCGCACCCGAAGAGAGGATGGATTTAAGCTGACACCCCGAGGTCTCGATGCCTGTCTCAGAACAACCGCTGCCCGCCAGAAGATCTTGATCCTCAACCACCCGCACAATCCGACCGGATGTGTGTACTCCGGGGCGGAATTGTCCGCCCTGGCGGAGGTGTGTCGTGCCCATGGCGTGGTCGTGATTTCAGACGAAATCTACGCATTGACGACCTTTGACCAGGATTCGTTCGTCAGCATGGGCCGGGTGTTTCCGGAGGGCACAATCGTCACCGGGGGGCTGTCCAAGGACCGCTCGTGCGGGGGCTACCGGCTCGGCGTGGCAGTGTTCCCGTCGATGCCGAAGGGTTTGATCGAAGATGTACTCAAGGTGGCGGGATCAACCTACTCGTGCGTTTCGGCGCCGATACAATTTGCTGCGCTGACGGCTTACTCGAACGAGCCCGAAGTCACGGCCTATATCAGGGACTGTACCTTTGTGAACGCTGCTGTCGGGCGTGCGATGGGCGAGATGGTGGGCGCCATCGAGGGTCTGCAGACCCAGGCTGCGCGCGGAGCTTTTTATCTGTTTGTCGATTTCAACGAGTATCGCGAAAAGTTCAACAGGATCGGGATCACCACCTGTGGGGCGTTCACCGAAAATCTCTTGAAGGTGGAACACACCGCTCTTCTTTCGGGCGGCGCCTTACTCCTGCCCGAAGATGACTTCTCGGTTCGATGCAGCTTTGTCGACTACGACGGCGACCAGGCTCTGAGGCTTTGGCGCCGAGACCCGCCGGCAACGACTTCGGAAGAGCGCAGCTTTGTCCACGAGGTCGCCCCACTGGTCACCGACGGAGTCGGCTACATCGCCCGCTACTTGGAACAGATTCGTTCCGGAGAGACACCGCGCCATCAGGCGTCTTAACCTAGCCCGCACTTCTCACCAGTGATCTACTACGGCTCGAAATACACAGCGATCTGCAGCGTTTGCTTGAAATCGCTCAATTAACATAGTGCGAACTATGCCTCATTCGCTCATCCTGCGAAAACGCGACATCTCACTACGTCTTCCGCTCCTCGCGACGAAACCTGGTGAGAAGTGCGGGCTAGCCCGCATATCTCACCAACT
>DAOWGJ010000100.1 GCA_030637505.1 Holophagae bacterium | reverse complement strand
CTCTCTCGACGTACCGCAAGTATGCCTTCGCTCACTCATCTTGCGAGATCACCGAATTTCATTGCGTTCTGTGCCTTTCGCTTCGAAAACCGGTGAGAAGGTCGGGCTAAGGAAACCTCACCACCGGTTGTTGGCCTGTGTCGGTCGATTACAAGGCCGGCGCCTTTTCGGACCTGAGATGCTGTCTGGTACGATTATTTCTAGAAGGGAAATAATTGCCCAATGGCTCCTCAGAAGTTCCGGCTGGTGTTGGTCGTCGGGTCGCTGGTCGCGGCGTTGTTCGGTTGCGCACACCATGGTCCTGATCCATTTCTCCACGGCCCCCCATCGTTTGTGGCAGCAAAGAGCGACCCACCGCCGTGCTTCAGCGGTCCGCTCACCGATTGTGTTGTCGACGGGCTCGAAGCGGGCGATGCCGAGCGCCTGAGTTCGCGTTGGTTGTACGCCTTTCATCCGGATCTGAACTACCGGATGTGCAGCGGCGACATTCATGCGCAGGAGCGTTTGGTCGATACCGTGCGCCAGTTGGCTGATGATGGACGTCTCAAGGATGCCTCGCAAGCGGTTCTCGGCCTGCTTTCCGGTTGTGATTCTGCGGACTTCTGCGACTGGGGGTTGGTCATTGCCGGTGATATGAACGAGTCGCCGGCGACCCGTGGACTTTTTCTTGAAGCCGTTCGTCGTGGCTGCGGCGAGCTGATAACACCGGACCGGCTTGATCGAGCAGTTTCGGACCTCGGGTTGATCCCGTCGGCCGAGCACCCGTGGGTCACGAACTCCAGGCAGCAGAGCTGCGCCGGCATCGAGTATCTCGATGATCCGTGGGCCGACCTCAAGGCTGCGTACGGTGCCGGGTGCCTCGATCTTGGCGAGTGGCTCGAGCGTCACAGTGTGGATCGCGAGGGGACCGCTGTCGCGCTCGAACGTTGTGTTGAGCAGCACACGATCCGCTATCGCGAGGCCGACTGCCTGCGCGAACTGGCCGGGCTCGACCGCCGGCGGGCAGTGGATTGGCTGCGTCGTGAGGAACGGCGCGGATTCGGCACGGCCTCTACGATCAACCGTTATGCACGAGTTCTGCACCGGTTCCCCAACGACGGACAGCTCGAAGGAGATTTGACCCGTCTTGGCATGATTCCCGAAGAGTCAACGCCGACGGTGTTCAGCGGACACGCGCCGGTGCTGGCGTCGGAGATTCTCGAGAGCCACGGGCGACTGGTACGCTTCAGTCCGGCGTGTGCCGTGCGTTACTGTGAGCACGCCCCCCTGATGTATAGGCTGGCCGCCACCGCCGGCGGGGAGCTCGACGATTTGATGGTCGAAGAGCGCTGGCCGGCGCTCGAACGGGTCGACCTGGGAAGCGGTCCGCGCGCCGTGTCGACGACGGTGGGCGCAATCCCCGTGACCTTCCACGTCTTCGAGAGCGACGAAGACGAGACGTTCGACCGGCAGCATCTCGACGAACTCCGAAGCGCCTTCGAGCAGGCCCTCGCGGAGCCGCACGAGTTCAGGGTTTACACGAAGGAGAAGACGTACCGCCTCACCGTCCGAAACCTGGGCGAGTGGTATGACCTCGAAACGGTCCTCGGTGGGCTCAATACAATCCTCGCCGACCGCGGCAGCGACACTCGACTGGTCACTCTCGCGCCTCACTGTGTCCCTTGCGCACAGGTCTTGGCGGGCCCGAGCGAGGGTCTGATCGAGGCGGCCTTCGAAGGGCTGATCGCAGTTGTCGATCCGTTCTACGAGCTGTGGACCTTGCCGAATTTCGACGCCGCTCGACTGGAGGAGTGACGGCTCTGACCGGGGCTTCTATCGTGACTCGAGCCCCCGAAAGAGATCGGCCATCTCGATGGCGGTTGCCGCGGCGTCGGCGCCCTTGTTGCCCGCCTTTGAGCCGGCCCGCTCGATCGCCTGCTCAATGGAGTCGGTCGTCAGGATGCCGAAGGCTACAGGAAGGTCCTTGGCCAGGCTGACGGCGGCGATGCCCTTGGTAACTTCGGCGCTGACGTATTCGAAATGCGGGGTGGCGCCGCGGATCACCGCGCCAAGGCAGATCAGCGCGTCGTACTCTCCCTGGGCCGCCAGGCGTTGCGCTGCCAGAGGAATCTCGAATGCGCCCGGAACCCGGACGATGGTGATGGCATCCTCATCCGCACCGTGTCGGATCAGGGCATCCAGAGCGCCCTCGAGCAGGTGTTCGGAAATGAAGGAGTTGAATCGGCTGACGATGATGCCGAATTTCAATTCCGTTGCGTTCAACTGTCCTTCGATCATCTGGGGCATGTTGACCTCACACCATCTCGAGAAGATGTCCCATCTTCTCTCTTTTGGTTGTCAGATACCGGAGGTTCTCCCTGGTCGGAGCGATCTCCACCGGGACTCTCTCGACGATCTCCAGGCCATAGCCTTCGAGGCCGACGATCTTCCTCATGTTGTTGGTCATCAGCCGGATCTTGCTCAGGCCGAGGTCGGCAAGGATCTGAGCGCCGATGCCGTATTCTCGGAGATCCGGTTTGAAGCCCAGGCGCTCGTTGGCTTCGACCGTGTCGCAGCCGTGGTCCTGGAGAGAGTATGCCTTCAGCTTGTTGACGAGCCCGATGCCTCGCCCTTCCTGCCGCATGTAAAGGATGACCCCACGGCCCTCCTTGTCAATCCGGTCCATCGAAGCCTGGAGCTGTTTTCCGCAGTCGCAGCGTTTGGACCCGAAGACATCCCCGGTCAGGCATTCGGAGTGGACCCTGACGAGAGTGGGTTCGTCACCGGTGACGTCGCCTTTGACTAGAACCAAATGCTCCAGGTTGTCGATGTCGTTTTCGTAGACGATCGCTTTGAAATTACCGCCGAAGTCTGTTGGCAGCTCCGTCTCGGCCGCCCTTTTGACCAGTCGTTCCTTGATCATGCGATAGGCCACCAGGTCGGCAATAGAAACGACCGTCATGTCGTGTTCCTCGGCGACCTGCCGCAGTTGGGGCATGCGGGCCATGGTTCCGTCTTCGTTCATGATTTCGCAGATGACGCCCGAAGGTTTGAGTCCGGCCAGACGGGCAAGATCGACCGATCCTTCGGTCTGGCCGGCCCTGACCAGGACACCGCCCTTGCGGGCCCTCAAGGGAAAGACGTGACCCGGTCGTGCGAGATCTCTCGACCCGGACTTGTCGCTGAGCGCTACCTGGATCGTATGGGCACGGTCTGCTGCTGAGATTCCAGTCGTGACGCCCTGTCGGGCCTCGATCGATACGGTGAAGGCCGTCTTGAACGATGAGGTGTTCTCCCGAACCATCAACGGCAGATCCAACTCGTCGGCCCGTTCCTCGGTCAGGGAGAGGCAGATCAGACCGCGGCCGTACCGGGCCATGAAGTTGATGGCCTGGGGAGTCACCAGCTGGGCGGCCATCGTCAGATCGCCCTCATTCTCCCGGTCCTCGTCATCGACCAGGATGACCATTCGGCCTCTCCGGATCTCGTCAAGCGCGTTTTCAACTCTGGATATCGGCATCCCGGCACCCCCAGACGGGGCGGAATCTGTCACAAAAAACCGTTTCTGGCAAGAGTTTCCATATCGATTCCCCCGTGATCCCGGTCGGTGCGGTACTCCAATAGCCTGGAAACGTATTTCCCAAGGAGATCGGTTTCAAGGTTGACCTGATGTCCGGTGCTGCGGTCGCAGAGAGTCGTGGTCTTCAGAGTGTGGGGAATGACCATCACACCAAAACGGTCGTTGCCGACCTGATTGACCGTCAGGCTGATGCCATCGACGGTGATCGAGCCCTTTTCGACTATCAGGGGCATCATATCGGCGCCGGCGGCAATCGTGAAAACGGTGCCGTTGCCCTCGCGGGAGTACTCGACAACCCGGCCCAGCCCGTCAACATGACCGGTCACCAGATGGCCGCCGAGGCGGTCTCCCAGTCGGAGCGCCGGCTCCAGGTTGACTCGATCTCCGGGACGCTTGCCTCCCAGGGTCGTTCGGCTGAGGCTTTCGGTCGAAACGTCTGCAAGAAATGTGTCTGTGGAATCCGACACGACCGTCAGGCAGACCCCGTCTACCGCGATGCTGTCGCCGACCTTGAGTTCGGCAGCCAGGGGCGCCGACCGGATACTCAGCTGTTGGCCGTGGTTCGCCCTTCGAATCTCACCGATGATGCCGACCCCTTGGATCAGTCCAGTGAACATGACTCTACCTCTCCCTCGATGATCACATCCGGACCGCAGGGCCGTACCCGAAGATCGGTCAGCCGTATGGCGTCGTGCAAGGCCGCGACACCCCGGCCCCG
>DAOWGJ010000236.1 GCA_030637505.1 Holophagae bacterium | reverse complement strand
TGGGACAACAAGGCGCCCGGCATCTACGTCGATGTTATCTCCGGCGAGCCGTTGTTCTCCAGCCTGGACAAGTTTGAATCCGGTTCGGGGTGGCCCAGCTTCACCAAACCTCTGGTGGCGGGGACCGTCGTCGATATCGAGGATCGCAGCCTCGGCATGGTGCGCACCGAGGTCCGGTCCAAGGGGGCCGATTCCCACCTGGGGCATCTCTTTGATGACGGTCCCGGTCCCGGTGGACAGCGGTATTGCATCAACTCGGCTTCACTTCGTTTCGTCGCCGCCGAGGACCTCGAGAGTGAGGGTTTCGGTCAGTTCGTGCCGGCATTTGTCGAGGCGGGTTATCTGAGTGCGGATACCGCCCCGGCCGCCGGCCTTTCGGCGGAGATTGGGCGCTCACGCGCCGGCACCAAGGAGGCCATTCTCGCTGCCGGGTGTTTTTGGGGCGTCGAGCACCTCTTTCTTGACCTCGATGGCGTGCTCTCCACCGAGGTCGGCTACACCGGAGGCCACACCAAGAACCCGGCCTACCGCGAGGTGACCACAGGCAGGACCGGGCACGCCGAGAGCGTCCGGTTGGTCTTCGACCCCTCCAGAGTGTCCTACGACGAGGTTCTGGACTATTTTTTCAGGCTGCACGACCCGACCACCCGCAACCGTCAGCACAACGACGTCGGCACCCAATACCGTTCGGCGATCTTCTACCTCTCCCAATCTCAACGAGAGGCAGCCGAGAAGGTCAAGGCCGAGGTCGATCGAAGCGGTGATTTCAAGAACCCCGTCGTCACCGAGATTATTGAGGCCGGTCCTTTCTGGTCGGCCGAGGAGTACCACCAGGATTACCTCGAGAAGAACCCCGGGGGTTATCAATGTCATGTGTTGAGGGAGTAGCAATTCGTCGAACGAATTGCATGGGTTAGGCCCAGAGGGCATTCTCGTAATTCGTGAGGATCGTTTCGTCTTTCGTCAGGAGGCTCGAGTTTCGGATCCTGGCTTGGGCCGTGATCATCCGATCAAAGGGATCTCGGGTCCAATTTTCGCCGAGGGCGGTCGTGACGACCTGCCCGAAGGGGAGGGTGCACTTCTCCAATCCGATCTGCCGTTCGAGAGTCTGCACGACCATCGATGCGGCCTCGGTCGTCCTGCCCAGTTCGAAAAGATACTGGAGTTCCAGTTCGACAATCGGAGAAATCAAGAGCCGCTCATGCTCGACGAGCTGCCGGATCGTCTTGGGCAAAAGATCAGTTCGCCCGGCAAAAAGCCAAGCGACGACATGGGTGTCGAGGTATGTCAGGGTCGCCACTGATCAGACCAGTCTATATGGACGATCTCTTGCGGGTCGCCGGCGAGATAGCTCCTGGGAGGAAGGTTGTCAAGGCGAGATCCCGGTTCTTCAGGGACGATCTTGACAGTCCCGCCCTTCCGTTTGATCTCGACGGGGACACCGGTCTCAAGGACCTGATCGAGAATCCGATAAATGTTCTGCCGGAGTTGTGACGCTGTCAGCTGCATGGAGAACGCCTCCCGGTCTAGTTTATCATGACGTACGTATGAAAAACAAAGACACGTACGCTTTTGGTTTGGTGGTGCCAATAACCGACACGCCGTGTGGCTGACGGTTCCCTGCATTGCAACGGGCACGGCATGCCGGGCCCTACGCGGTCCCTGACCGGCCGGGTCCCTATGGCCCGGCCGGGCCGCAGGAGAAGTCTTCTACATACCCGTCATACCACTTGCGTGGCCCGATGATGTGTTTTTTCTCGTCCTCTCCCGAGATTTCGACACCGAGCGAGAGGATGCCGTACTTGATGTAGAGGGCGCCCGAGTTGTCGTTCTTCCGCAGACAGAGATTGCCGAGCACTTCGGCGCGGCCACCTTCGGCGTGAAGGTCTTTGATATGTGTGCTGCCGTTTCCGACAGCGAGGTTGGCGCCGCCTTCGAGGTCGTGAATCGCGAGGATCCGGTCCAGTCGGTCTGCCGACTTGCGGGTCTTGGAGATCAGGGCAAGGAGGGGTTCCACGTCGAAGGCTTTCAGCGTAACGTCGATATCCAATTCGAGAGGTTTCGCCAGCAGAAGCGTTCCATCTTTGATGTCGATAGTGCACCACCAGTCCCGCGGCGGCGCATCAGCTGGATTCTCCTCGTCAGGCGTTGTGACTCCGGCATTGGTGATCTTGATGGTCGAATGGTCCACCGTGAACAACTTGCTTTTGAGGTCCGTGAAGGTGATTGGAAAGTTGCTGTCGAGGTCCGCCGTGATCGCCCGGCCCTTGATCGTGACCGAGACGCCGTCGGCCTTGACGTCGATGGCGCCCGATCCCGTCCCGGGTCCCGTGGCAACCTCGAGGTGGGAACTGATACGGCCCGAGCCTGAGAGAATCTCCAGGGCCGAAGTGCCTTTGAAATACCGATTGTAGAGGCGGAGATCCGGCACCTCGCTTTCGGGCATGTCGATCGTCACCTCGACCGCCGCCTTGGGTTGAATCATCTCCTCGAGATTGCCGATGATCCTGGCGCTGAGGTCGTTGCCCTCGATATGGGGCGTGTCCGAATCCGCAAAACTGAGGCCGAAGTCGTCGAGTTCGAAATCCAGTTCGGTATCTCCCCGTCCGTCGCCTTCGCGGCCTGTGATGAGGACCTTGCCCCGGCCGGTGGCCGAATAGTCGAGGTACTCGAATGCAAAGGTCGAGGTTTGGATATCTACCCGGCTTTCCGGCTCCAGCACGCCCTTCGAGATGTCCAGGTCCGCCTCGAGGGTTCCGGAGCCTCCCCGGACCTGCATCCATGAGACCGATCGCAAGAAGGATCCGATGAACCGAAGGTCCGCAATCTCTCCTGAGGCCGTCAGACTCGCAGAAATGAAGGAGAAGATTCCAGCCTCAATGCGATCTTTCTTGACATGCTTGCCGATGCGGGCCCGGCAATCAAGGTTGAGGTCTGTTGCCAGCGGCACTCCCTCGTGGCTGACCTGGGCTCCCTTGAGTCTGACCCTCGCTCGCGGGATACCCAGTGGTCCGCGGGCCGTCGTGTCGAGCCCGCCCCCTATCCGGAGTTCCTCTCCTTCGATGTGAAATCCGAAGAAATCCAGGAAACGGATTTCTTTGACCCCCATGCCGCTCAGCCGGATGCGAAAGCCAGGTTTGGTCTTACCGGTGGGCGGCATGGTTGTCGGCGCCTGTTCGACCCCAACCTCAACGCCCCGTGCACGGGGCAGGATGGCGTGAAAGGTCTTGAAGGGCAGGGCCAGGATGTTGACGCCGGTGACCGCCCGATCGATCGTGAGATGCCAGACGACATCCTTCGAGTGCTGGCGGATTTTGAGGTCCTGCACATGGACCAGGCCCGGGATGACGGTCCATGCCCGGCCCCAGTGAATCGTGAAGCGTTCGGGGTGGGGAGCGATCAGGTTCTGCCCGATCGGCGTCGCCACGAAGAGATTGCCCGCCATGAGGTAGATAGCCCATGCCCACAGGGCCCATCGAATGAGTCGCCTGCGTCGTGCGGAGGGGTCCACCCTATATCTCCTCCTCGCAGTAGGCCCCGTCTGCGAGGTAGACGACGCGGCTGCCCTTGGGCACTGACACGTCGTCAGAAGGGTTGAGGAGGTCCTCGGTGTCCCCCGGACGCCTCAGGCCGATCGCCAGGGCGCCGTGTGCGCTCTTGAGGTGAGCCGCAACGCGGGCAAACGTCGCGGGCAGCTCCAGGTCTGGGGGCACCTCGCTGACGAAGAGGCTGTGGGCTCGTGAAGCCGCCATCCGGCCCAGGATCGCTGCAGTGCCCGGTGCGACGACCGAGTGCGCCAGCAGGGAGAAACCCAGACGGGTGGTCTCGATCACCTCGTCGGCGCCTGCGGTCTGAGCGTGGGCGACGTTTTCGGCATCCAGGATCTCGGCGACGACGTGCAGTGGATTCCGGCGTCTGGCGGCGGCGCCATTCTGCTCCAGGAAGGAGCGCAGCGTGAACACCGTCAAAATTGTATGGGCGTCGGCCTGCTGCGGCAGGACCTTTCGGTTGCCGACGACGATCACCGCCGCAGCGTGGGACAGGCGGACTTTGTCCAGCTCACTCTCCTTGGTCGGGTCACCGTTGACCCAGGTGAACTCCAGCGGGACCCCGGCAGGTCTTTCGCCCTGGGCAAAGAGCACGACGGTTGCGCCGTGGGCGCCCAACTCTGCCAGGAGGGCGTCGAGCAGCATTCGGGCGCCCGGATCGTAGCCGCAGACGACGACGTGGTTGACATAGGTGCTCATGCGGAATTGCTCCTCTCGAATGCTCAATACGGCGCGCAACAGGGTTTGGCTGACGATCCCGGCGAACAGGGCCAGTGTGAACATGCCCGAAATCATCAGCACGCCGCCGACCATGCGCCCGACCAGGCTCGTCGGGACAATGTCGCCGTAGCCCACCGTCGTGATCGTCACCAGGGCCCACCACAGGCCTTCACCCAGGCTGTCGATCGTCTTGCCGCCCTTGGCCAGCGGCCCTTCGATCAGAAACAGGGTCAGACCTCCGAGAGCGGTCGCGCCGGAGACCATCAGAAGCCCGAAGGCGAACATCAGGCGGTTTTCCCGGAAGGACAACATCACCCCTTTGAAGGGATTGGCCCGGCGGAAGATCCTGGGGAAACGAAGTACCCGCAAGAGACGCAGAGCCCGCAGACCGCGAAGTTGGGGCGCCAGGGCGAGGACCGTCGCCAGATCGATCAGCATCAGCGGACTGAGAGCGTATCCGAGGCGCTTGGCCAGGCTGAAGAGAAGCCTTTCGCTGGGCGTTCTTTCGAAAAACTCCAGCCCGGGCGGGCGGAAGGAAATCAGGCGCAGCAGGTACTCGGCAAGGAAGATCCACAGCACCATTCGATCGATTCGGATCAGCAATTGTGCGGTGGGGCTGTCCGGTTCGACAAACAATCCCGCGGTGATCAGAGCGATCGATCCTGTGATCAGCAACCAGACGAAACCCTGGACGACGCGGTAGACCTGAGTCTCCGGCTCGTGGAAAGCGGCATGGATGATGCCGGTCTGTTGTGCAGTGCGCCTTGGTTTCACAGGGGTAGTGTAAAGCAATTCGTCGAACGAATTGCATGCGTGCCTTCGGCGCGTGCCTTCCGTGACGTTGGATTCCAAGAGCGCCCAATCCCCTCAAACGGTGCGTGCCCCGGGACGTCGGATACCAAGAGCGCCCCTCTCGGACGGGACGTGCCATCCTTTGACTTTGTCCCCCAATCACCCTCAAGCCATGGGCGCTGTCGCGGACAAAGTAAAAGGTGGCAATCCTCGGCGAACGTGCCGGCAGCCGAGTCTCGGCCCTGGGTGTAGGCCGCCGAGGTCGTTTCCCGGAGAGGCGGTTGCTTCCCGAATTCTGAAATGACGCCCCTCCGGGAAATGATCGAGCGGGAGCGCTCTCGCGCTCCCGAAGGCCGGGGATGGAACTCAGGGGCCGGGACAACGTCGGGGACAGCAGACGGCGTCATGTAGGGGCACGGCGTGCCGTGCCCGGGCCCCAAGAAAAATTTCGAATTCAACCTCTGCTACACTCGATCCGAGCCTTCATGGCCTTTG
>DAOWGJ010000315.1 GCA_030637505.1 Holophagae bacterium | reverse complement strand
TTGTATTGAAAGAATCTTATGCCTAACAAAACCATGCAGACGGACCCAGACCTATTGGAATACAACTTGCGAAGCAAGTTCTCTTCCAATTTTTTCGCAGAGCGAAAAACCGTCTTGGCCCGCTGATAGTGGCCGTTAGGCAGACAGAGAGGGCGTGTTGCAGTTGCCAATAGAATACTATCCGCAACCTAAATTGGTATGCCGCGTAATCAGAACGACACATGTTATTGCGGTAGGGTCTCTTGGGATATTTCTCGCACCAGGAAACCAACTTTTCAAATGGACCAGTTTTGAGGAGAAAGACCGAGGGGTGAGAGTCTATGAAGAAAATATTGTTGATTATTGTTCTCCTTCTAATTGTCAAACCTTCATTTGGAGAGCAATTCACTGAACTTCAAGGAGACTACCTGGGGCAGCCCCAACCAGGAGAAACACCGGTTGTTTTTGCCCGAGGAATCGTCTCAATGGACTATAAAGAACACTGGGCTCCGAGGTTCTCTCCCGACGGCAACGAGGTGTTCTGGTGGACAATTTGGAGAGACGAAGAGAATAAATGGCATGGAATTCACAAGACTATGCGGCGTATTGGAGACAGATGGACAGTACCTGAGACATCGCCATATGATAGTGCACCGGTCTTTTCTCCTGACGGCCAGCGATTGTATTTTAGTAGCAAAGAAGAAGGAGACGACCTCTCTTTTGTGACTAAACAAAGCGATGGCTGGAGCGAGTTGCAGCCTGTCGGCCTTGTCAATCGTTTCCCCGCAGTGCGGTATGCCTACTTTCCCTCCATCACCAGCAACGGCACACTCTATTTTATGGGCTACCTCGAAGGGCAGTGGGGCAATATTGGCATTTATCGGTCTGAACTTATCAACGGAGAATATGCAAAACCGGAATTGCTACCGTCGAGTATCAACACTTTAGGTGGCATGCGCAACTGGACACCCTTTATCGCTCCCGACGAAAGTTACCTGATCTTCTGCTCGACCCGAGGACTTCCTGCGTCTGACCAGGGCGATCTGTATATTAGCTTCCGGCAGCCCGATGGAAACTGGACAGAGCCGGTTAGTTTGGGCGAAACTATCAATTCCAAAGGATTGGATCGGTTCCCAGCTGTCTCGCCAGATGGCAAGTATCTGTTCTTCACCCAGCGTACCCCCGACCACGACGAAGATGTTTTCTGGGTGAGTGCAAAAATTATTGAGAGGCTGAGGGGAGCCTCTCATTAAAGCGGTGTGAAAATCAATCCGAAGGACACGTAAGGGAACACCTAGCCACATTAAGCCTCAAGCGCTCCACCATATGAACGTCCAAGACAGTAAATGCTGCCTAACAAAAAGTTGAACCTGACGGTCCAAACTGTCACAGTCCGTGCATGCGCACGAACTGCGCCAGCTCGGTCCGCAGGTTAACAAGACGTTCGCGTCCCGCTGCGCGGAACGCGAACGGCCGAGTTGAGCGTAGACCTCTCAAACGCCTTGCTCGGCACGCGCAGCGTGCCTCGAACAAGTCGTTCGAGAGGACAGCCCGCCCACACGTCCGTGCGCAAGCGCCCTCCCGCGTGTTACGGGCTGCCGCTCAACTCGGCCGTTAGGCGGCCAGGAGATGATATGGGATCACTACCTGATGCAAGAGGCGTAGCGGTACGATAGACGCAAGGGAGGTCAAGATGAAACCTATCCGACTCGCAACTTCCGTCCTTGTCTTGTTCTGGGCGGCCTGCGTCCCATCGCTGGACGAATCCGCGCCGGCACCCGCTGAGCCGACCGCGGTCACGGGCAGCACCCCGACCGCCGGGGCTCCGGATATGCCGCCGAGGCCCTCTGATGCACATCTGCACGCGTACAAAGCCTGGCACCACGCCGTCTACATGAAGGCCACCGCCGCTGCCGCCGGTGGGACCAACCGCCTCCTGCACACCAAGGACCTCCCCACGGAGGGCACCGATCCGGTAGTCACTCCCGCACTGGACCATCTCTATTCCAAGGCGGTCATCGACCTCACCGCGGGACCAGTAGTCCTGGAGGTGCCCACGGTGCTGGAGGATCGCTATTTCTCGATTCACGTCACCGACCAGGCGCATTACACTATCTACGACGAGGTCCGCCCTATTGGTACCTACGTTTTCGTCCGGAAGGGTACCGATCCGGTGGTCCCCGCCGGGGCCAAGGTGATCGAGAGCCCGGGTGATTATCCCCACCTCTTCATCCGGGTCCAGATGAAGACCCCCGAGGACAAGCCCAACGCCCTGGCCATCCAGGGGCAGATCGTCCTCACGGGGGAGAGCCACTCCTTGGATTTCGACGATCCAATCCAGTTCACCATCGATACCCACGACATCTATCCCCAGAACGCGGGGTTCCTGGAGTCGGTCGCCGGAGAGTTCGGCCAGGAAGACTACGACGCTGCGACCAGCTGGGTGGCGGTGCGGATGAACACCATCCCCAACAACATGGGCGGCTTCGGACCTATCGACAGCACCGAGCCCCACAGCAATGATCCGGAATACCGAGCCGCGGCCATCATCGGCCACCTCGGCCTGCCCGCCGAGCATGCCCTCTACGCCGCGGGCTTCGTGAACTGCGAAGGCGGGCCCTTCAACGGGGACCGGGTGGAGGTGATCACCCTCCCCTACGAGCCCCGTGGTGTGAAGGAGTTCTGGTCCATCACCCGCTACAGCCTGCTGACCCGGAACACCCTCCCGGGCAAGAACGACATCTTCAACGCGTACAACACAGAGCCCGACTCCGACGGAAACGTCACCATCACCTTCAGCCCCGAGGACCCGAAGGACGGCACGTACTGGATGCCTGTGAACGCCGGCGAACCCTATTACTTCGTGATCCGCTACTACCTGCCGGACCTGGAAAACATGCCATTGGGGTACTGCGAAGAAACAGAGGGTTAGATTCGGAGGACGGGATGGCCCCCTAACAAATCACTGCAGCGGTCACTGGTTGTTAGCATGTCCAGTGCGAACGTACACCCAAAAGCACCGGCCATGCCAACAACCAGTGCCGCTGATCTCAGGCGTTAGGTTGCATTTAGCGGTATCCCGGTTGCACGGTAACCGTGAAAGTATTATTATGAATAGGAAGAAGCCACCGATTTGATTGCTTCGTTTGGGGACAAGGTGACTGAAGCGATCTTTGACGGCACTCCGGTTCGATTGATAAAGCGGTTCCCTGCCGATGTGAGGGACCGGGCGATACGAAAGCTCGATATGTTGAACGCTGCTCGAGAACTTGCCGATCTTCTCCTTTCTCCAGGGAACCACCTTGAGGAACTTAAGGGTGACCTGAAAGGATTTCATAGCATTCGGGTCAATGATCAGTGGCGACTCGTGTTTCGGTGGGAAAAGGCCCATGCGTACCAAGTTCGCTTGATTGACTACCACTGAGGAATAGGGAGCTACACGATGATTCCCAAGAACAGAACTCCGACACATCCAGGAGAGATTCTCGCGGAGGAATTTCTCGCAGAGATGGGTCTTACCCAGGTTAGATTCGCTGCCCACATAGGTGTGCCGGTTCAGCGAGTCAACGAGATTGTTCGGGGGAAGCGCGGTATTACTCCCGAATCGGCTTGGCTTTTTTCTCAGGCGTTTGGCACAACTCCGGAGTTCTGGCTCAACCTCCAGATAAATCATGATCTTGCGGTAAACCGACCCGACAGGACCGTGGCACCTTTGCAAAAGGCAGGCTGAGCGGACCACGGTAGGGCTTAGTTGGCCGTTGTTCCGCATCAGCCCCGTCAAATAGTCGTTGCCCAGTACTGAATTTGAAGAAATTTGCTTAACCTAAACTGAGCGATTCTCATCGGCGATCTGCGCCAAATCCTTGGACTCTGGGCACTTTCAAAAAGCCTCGACAGACAAACAGGTATGCCTGCGTTTTTTCAAGCACCAGAGCCTCAAGGATTTGGCACATCTCATCCGCCAGAATCGCTCAGGTTAGGCTTAAGTCATTTAGAATGAATCGTATCCAACCTAACACCTCTGAGGCCCTCCCTTCAACGGGGCACATTATTCCCAAGCTCAGAGCCCCGAGTCTTTGGTGTTTTGAATGAGTCTCAAATCACTGCAGCGGTCACTGGTTGTTGGCATGGCCAGTGCGAACGAACACCCAAAAGCACCGGCCATGCCAACAACCAGCGCCGCTGAGTTCAGACGACAGCCTGTGGAAAGTGCACCATTTTGAACCTTTGAGCCAACACGACGTTTATCTCAACAGGTGGGCAGACAGCCGCGCCGGAATGGAAAGAACATGGGGAAAAGCGACAAACGGTCCGGATGTGGATGTTGTGGCGGAGGAATCTTCGGCAGTATCGGAGCGGTCATCGCCGCCCTCCTCAGCTGGAACGTCAACCACAGCATCTTCTGGGCATTGGCCCACGCCTTTCTGAGCTGGTTCTATGTCATCTACCACTGGTTCAACTACGGGAAACTCCTCCCCTAGTGTACTGCGTCTGAAGTCTCTACCACCTCTTGGCGGCCCTCCACCCCGGTGGCTGCGTTACTCCTCCTTGAAGTAGTCAAACTACGACTGCGTCGTCGCGTCTTGCCACCGGCGCGGATGTCTCGCAAACTGATGGAAGGAAAGCAGTTGTAAAGGTTGACATTTTCACTGTTCCGCTCGGGTTTGGTCATCGAAAATGCAATCCAGTCAACCGCCTGACAAATCGGCGCAACGGGCCCCAAACTGCGTCCCGTCATGTTCATGTTCGCTTTGCCCGCTGGCAGAAAAAGGGCCTCCGGTCGGGTCCGCCGAGTTCAGACGTTAGGCTCTTTTCTCGTTACCTGGAAATCTGATGCTGGAATACATCATTATCGGGGGTGGATTCGCATTCGCCGCTGCCGTTCAGCCTGGACCCTTGCAGGCGTTTCTACTCTCACGAGTGGCGGCTGATGGCTGGAGGCGAACTCTTCCCGCGGCCATCGCACCATTGATCAGTGACGGCCCTATCGCACTCCTTGTTCTGACTCTTCTTCACAACGTCGCACGCGGGTTCGAGAGTGTTCTGAAGGGGATGGGTGGCGTTGTTTTCCTGTATTTCGCCGTGAAGACCTTTCTTGAATGGCAGCGCATGAGGCACGGCACGACAGAAGACACCCAGTCCTCCCCGCGAACGTTATTGCAAGCGGTGGTCGTGAACCTCCTCAACCCGGGTCCCTACCTCGGATGGAGCCTCATCCTCGGTCCAATGATGCTTGAGGCGTGGGCTGAAAGTCCCGCACACGCAGTAGCTTTGGTGGTTTCGTTTTATTCGGTGATGCTGCTCAGCCTGGCCCTGTTCATCGTCCTTGTCGGGACGACTTCCGTCCTCGGTCCTCGCGGTAGGCAAGGTCTCCTTCTGGCCTCCTCTTTCGCCTTGGCTGCCATCGCCGTCTATTCGTTGTGGTCTTCGTTGACCTAACCCGTACTTCTCACCGGTTTTCGTTGCGAGGGCGTCGAGGTCATTTCCTGGAGGGGCGGTAGCCTTCCGATTCCAGGAAAAAATGGTGCCTGTCAGAAAAAATGGTGCCTGTCACGCCGTTCCGCCATTGTGCCCGTCGCAGGTCCAGTCCGCTGAATCTGAGGTGGCCGACTGTTTTGAAATGCTGATTTTCATCCCCGGCCTTCGGGAGCGCCTTCGGCCCTCCCGCTCGGCGCATTTTCCTCAAGGGCGACATATCAGAAATCGGGAGAGCATCACCCTTGAGGAATATGACCTCGGCGGCCTACGGCTTCAGTAGACACTCGATTGCTGACGCGCCCGCCGTGGGGTCGGTCAGGCATTCTTCGAAACGGAGCCGATTCCGGGAAGTCTGCCCGGTAAAGAAGGCCTGACCCCGCACGCCCCGTCGGAGAGGAGCGCTCTTCTTGTGCTGAGTGTCCCCCTACTCCTCCTCAGCCGTCCACCGATCAATCCAATCCAATACAATCTCGTGCCACTGAATGGAGTTCAGGGGCTTGAGGACCCAGTGGTTTTCGTCGGGGTAGTAGAGCAGGCGCGAGGGCACTCCCATGCGTTGGAGGGCGTTGAACATCGCCAGGCCCTGGGTGTCGACGACGCGGTAATCCAGGGCGCCATGGATGACCAGTTCCGGAGTCTTGAAGTTGGCGACGTGGTTGACCGGTGAGTGTTTTCGGTAGCCCTCTGGGTTCTCCCATGGGGTGCCGCCGTGCTCCCACTCGGGGAACCAAAGCTCTTCGGTGTCAAAGTAGGCCATGTACTCATCGAGGTTGCCGTCGTGGCTTACCAGGGCGGCGAAGCGGTCGGTCTGGCCCTGGATCCAGTTGACCATGAATCCGCCGTAGCTGGCGCCGAGGGCAGCCATACGGTCTGAGTCGATCCACGGGTGCCGGCTCAGGACGTCGTCGAGGCCCTTCATCAGATCCTCGTACGGGGCGCCGCCCCAGTCGCCTCGGATGGCGTCGGTAAAGGCCTGGCCGTAGCCGGTCGAGCCGTGAAAGTCGATCATCACCATCGCGTAGCCGTGTGCGGCGTAGATCTGGGGATTCCAGCGGTAGTGCCAGTGGTCGTCAAAGCTGCCCTGAGGTCCACCGTGGATCAAGAAGGCCAGGGGATATTTCTTTCCCGGTTCAAAATCGACTGGGCGGATCAGGTAGCCCCAGACTTCGTCTCCGTGGGCGCCGATGAACGAGAACTGGCTGTATTCTCCGAACTCGAGCTCGGCAAGACGCTTGTCGTTGAAGTGGGTGATCTGAAGGGCGTTTCCGCCGCCGGCCGGGCGAACGAAGATCTCTGCCGGCGCCGTCAGGCTGTCTTGTGAAAAGAGCAGACGGCCGTCGGCCAGAGGGTGGGGGTTGGTATTGGTGTGCCGGGTCTCAAGCGCCTGGACGTAACCGGTCTTGGGGTCGATTTCGAAGATTGAGTGGTTGCCGACGTGATCCGCGGAGGCGAAGATTCTGGCGCCGTCTGGTGACCACCTCAGGCCGCGGGGCGAGCGGTCCCATTTCTCAGTCAGGGTGTGGGTCTCGCCCGATGCCCAGTCCATCAGCATGACCCGAAGGCGGTCGGCCTCGAAGTTGGGCCGTACCATCGCCAGGTAGGCCAGGGTTTTGCCGTCTGGGGAAAAGGCCGGGGCCGTGTCCCAAGCCGTATTGGCAATGGTGAGGTTCCTGGGCGCCTCGGCGCCGTTGGTGGGAACGGCCCAAAGATCCCAGTTGGTGGTCCATGCCTCTTCGGCGCCGTCGGCGTTCTTGGCTGTGAAGACGACGGTTAAGCCGTCCGGCGTCACCGTGTAGTCGTCGTCGCCACCCCAGGGGATCGTTGGACAGTCGGTATCCATGCCGGCCATCAGGTCGATTGCTTTTCCGGCCGTTGCCCCGCTCTCGTCGAGGTTGACGGCGAAGAGGTGGTTCCGGCGGCCGTCCTTCCACGTGTCCCAATGGCGGACGAGGATAGAGTCAAAGATCATGCCGGTCGTCTTGCGGGCCTCTTCGGCCTCCAGTCTTTCGACGGTGCAGGGGATGGAGTCCTCGCAGTCGGGAAAGACCTTGAGGCCAAGGAAGAGAGCCGTGGCGTCGGGACCGACGACCAGACTCTCGACATCCAGAGGAAGATCGGTCACCTGGATGGCCTCGCCGCCCTCAAGAGACAGACGCCATACCTGGACCGAACCGGAACGGGTCGAGAGGAAATAGAGCGTCGTGTCGTTGGCCCAACGGGCGCTGAAGTCACCGGCTGTGTGGCTGGTCAGTTGCCGGGAGCCCGAGCCGTCGGTCTGGGCCATCCACACATCGGTGTGGCTGCCGTTGGTTTCCAGGTCGATCGTTCGAAGGGTCAAGGTGACCCTGCTGCCGTCGGGAGACGGTTTGACATCACCGACGCGTTCCATGGCCACCATGTCGTGCACGGTGAAGGGCCGTGTTGCTCCGGCATTCGACACAGGTGAATACAGACAGATCAGGGCGATGACGAGGCTGAGTTTCTTCATGTGGTGCTCCAACCCGGAGTGCCGGGGGGGAACATGATAGCGTGTCCGGACAAAACAGGCGTGGGCAGTCGAAACCGGGATCCAGAATCCAGAAACTGGAAACACAGTGGGAGGCGCCTGTTGGAGACCGATCTGAGAAATTCGTGTGAGTCAGAAGTCTGACAAGCCCTCAACTGGACCGGCAGGCTGCCTTACCTTTGGGCAACAAGCCAAGAACTCAATCAACACCGCCGGCCGACAGGTGGAGAGTCTCCAGTTCCGAGGTTCCAGTTTCCAGCATCAAGTATGAATCGTCCAGGAGCTTGCGATGCCGTCTTCGAGATCGTCGGAGAAGAGCGGGTCCGCCTCGACCACCGCGGGCCTCTCGCCGGTCTGCAGCGCAGGAGGATGGAGGGCGCCACCCTCAAAGTCGAAACTGCCGATCCGGGTGGATTGGGTCTGATCCTGCAGGTCGGGCATCATCGGTGTCGACCGGTCGGGGAGCTGCATCATTGTCAGGCCCCCGGCCACCATTACGATGGCAGCCGCGGCGGCCATCCATCCGAAACGGTGGCGACGGTCGGGCAGGGCGGCGTTCTCCAGCCCCGAGGCAACGGCCTGATCGACCGCGTCGAAGGCAGGCCCCGAAAACTGGGTATCCATCCATGCCTGACAGTCCGGGCAGTCCGTCAAGATCTTTTCGGCTCGAAGGCCGTCGGCATCACTGAGACTGCCTCGAAGGAAAGCGAGGATCAAAGGGCCGTGGGCGGTGCAGTCGGGCGCGGTCAAATTCATCTCCACCATAAGGACGCAGAAGTGGGGTAGGGGTAACGGGAGAGCCTTCAGCTATCAGCTTAGCCAATTGCAAAAACCCGCAAAGCTCGGCCAGGGGTAAACCCTGGCCCTACGGTAGATATTGTAGGGCCGGGGTTTATCCCCGGCCGCTTCCGACTTTTCTCCTTGACGGGGTCACATTCTGGGCGTATAAAGCCCCCGCGGGGTGCCTGGAGGCGTAGAGCCTCGGCCATCCGAGGAGGTCGATAATGAGCAAAGAGTTCAATGCATTCGAGATGGCGCAACGTCAGTTTGACGGAGTCGCGGACAAATTGGGGCTGGACGAGGGCATGCGTGAGCTGCTCCGTTGGCCGCAGCGGGAATACCATTTCACGATTCCGGTCAGAATGGATGACGGGGCAGTCAAGGTCTTCAAGGGTTTCCGCGTCCAACACTCGGATGCCCGGGGCCCATCGAAGGGCGGTATTCGGTTCCACCCTCAGGAGACCGTCGACACCGTGCGCGCGTTGGCGACCTGGATGACCTGGAAATGCGCTGTCGTCGACATTCCGCTGGGTGGCGGCAAGGGTGGCGTCATCTGCGATCCCCACGATCTCTCGGCTCGGGAGCAGGAGCAAATCTGCCGCGGATGGGTGCGCCAGGTGGTGCGCAACATCGGGCCGGTGCAAGACGTCCCGGCGCCCGATGTCATGACCAATCCGCAGCACATGGTCTGGATTATGGACGAGTACGAGAAGATCATGGGAGGTCACTTCCCCGGCGCCATCACCGGCAAGCCGGTCGAACTCGGTGGATCCCTCGGGCGCACGGAAGCGACCGGCTACGGTGTGATTTACACGGTCCGTGAGGCCTTGAAAAGGTTGAATATACCGATTGAGGGCATCAAGGCGTCGATGCAGGGTTTCGGCAACGTCTCCCAATACGCCGCCAAGCTCCTGATCGAGATGGGTGGAATGGTGATCGCGGTGTCCTGTTGGGACAACGACGACCACACGGCTTATACCTACCAAAAGGTTGACGGAATCGACTTGGACTTCCTGCTGTCGATCACCAACCGGTTCGGCACGATCGACCAGGCCAAGGCGGAAGAGGCCGGTTATAAGAGACTCGCGGCCGAGGCGTGGCTTGAGCAGGATGTCGATATCCTGATTCCCGGCGCGCTCGAGAATCAGATCACCGGCGCCAACGTCAACAAGATCCAACCCCGGGTGAAAATCCTCGCCGAGGGAGCCAACGGCCCGACGACACCTGAGGCCGACGTGGTACTCAAGGAACGGGGCATTTTCGTCATTCCGGATTTCCTGGCCAACGCCGGCGGTGTGACGTGCTCATACTTCGAGCAGGTCCAGTGCAACACCAATTTTTTCTGGCCCAAAGACGAGGTCTTGGAGCGACTGGATCAGAAGATGGTGACAGCCTTTCAGGCGGTGGCGGACCTCGCCGAGGAGACCGGGGAGTACATGAGGGATGCCGCCTACATGATTGCGATCCAGCGGGTGGCGACCGCGTGCCACCTGCGAGGGTGGGCGTAGAAGCTGTCAGCTCTCAGCTCTCAGCTCTCAGCTATTGAGTCGGCCCGGGGTTTCCCGGGCCTTTTCTATTGGGTCTTGAAAACTTAAACTGACTCAGATGATCGCTCCCGGCGGATTTGGGTGAAACCGGGGTCGAGTTTTTTCGAAGAAGGGGTAACCGGTAACGGTTTTACGGCATTGAAGGTGTGGGGCCCAGCCGGGCCCTTGAGGAGGTGGTGATGGTCCCAACAAACGAAGATGCGTCTTTGGGCCTTCAGGGCTGTCTTGAGACTTGCCGGCGTTGTGAGCATCTGGTCCGACTGTTCATCGACGCCACCGACGACCGTCGTCTTTTCGAGGCGATTGGACCTCATCTGGGGCACTGTCTTGACCACTTTCGGAGCCTGTTGACGGGTTTGGATACGGGAAAAATCGACTATGACTCTCGAGAAATGGATCCAGGGTTGGAGACCGATCCGGATCTTTTCTTGGCAGCTCTATTCCGGGTGACGGCGGAGTTGGCCGGCCTCCAGGGCATTTCCACAACCCAGGCGGTCGAGGTCATTCAGGCGGCAGCTCCGAACAGGCCACCGGCTTCGGCTGGATCGACCCTGGAACGGGAGCTGTTGTTCCTCTCTTCCCATACGATTCATCACCTGGCCCTGGTGATCGAGGTGGCGACCAGCCGGGGCATCAACGTGCAGTCCGACCTCGGAGCGGCCTTCTCGAGATCGGATCCTCCGAAAGGTCAGGAGATCACAGCGCTTTGAAGTGTGAACCAGCCTGGAGTCTTGCGGGTGACTGAGTTTTTCAGTGCCTTGATGGCGAAGCTGGCGGGGGCGCCCTGGTTGCAGGGTGTGGTGGCTGCCTTGGCCACCTTCGTATTGGAAGACCCGACGACCGTCGGCGCCGGTCTGCTGGTGGCTGACGGCAAGATGGCTTTCGTCACCGCGTTCATTGGTGTTTCAGCCGGTATTGCGCTGGGTGATCTGGGTCTCTACGGCGGTGGTCGGCTGCTGGGTCCCAGGCTGGCTGGGCGAGGGCCCTTGACGTTCGAACGGCTCGAGAGGGCCGAAGGTTGGTTTCAAAACAACGTCATTCAGGCAGTCGTCTTTTCCCGCTTCGTGCCGGGCATGCGTCTTCCGACCTATTTTGGCGCGGGGCTCGCGAGGGCGCCTTTCTGGCGGTTTGCCGTGACCGCGATCGTGGCGTCGGTCGTCTGGACCCTGATCCTGTTGACCGCCACAGTCGCTCTTGGGCGGCAGATTCTCCCGATTCTGGGCCGGTGGCGTTGGCCGGTCGCTGCCGTTGCCCTTTTTCTGTTGGTTCTTCTCCAGAGGAGGGCGGGCTCGCGAGAGTCCGAAGAGCCGAAAGATCCCCCGGTCGTTTCCTCTTTTGAATTCTGGCCCCCGTGGCTGTTCTACATTCCGGTGGCGTTCAAGTGGCTGAGGTTGGCCATCCGACATCGAGGACTGCTCCTGCCGACCGCCGCCAATCCCTCAATTGAGGGCGGTGGTTTCATCGGGGAATCAAAGTCGGACATTCTGGACCTCGTTCCTGTTTCCGAGCGACGATGGGTGGCCCGTTGGATCACGGTTGTCGGCGGGGAGGACGTGGATGTCGTGGGACAGGCGATGCGGGAAGCGGGTCTTGACTTTCCGGTCGTCGCCAAACCGGACGTCGGTCAGCGAGGCGCCGGGGTTCAGCCCGTTCACGACAGGAGTGAGCTCCGGGCCTACACCGAGGCTTTTCCCGAGGGTGTGACCTTTCTCGTTCAGGAGTTCGCGGGCGGGAACCGTCCGGGCTGCCCGGAGGATCATCCTTCCGGTCTCGGTGACGCTCGAGAGGCCGGCATCATGTGGTGGCGGCGACCTGGTGACGATGAGGGGCTGATTTCTTCGATCACGCTCAAGATCTTTCCGGAGGTACGAGGTGACGGACGCCGGACTCTGGGAGAGTTGATCGATGCGGACCCAAGGGCGCGTCATATCGCCCGAACCTACCGCAATCGGCATCGTGGCGATCTGGATCGAGTCCTCGACGACGGTGAGGCCTTCCCCTTGGTATTCGCCGGCAACCACTGCCAGGGTGCTGTCTTTCGAGACGGTACGGCGCTGGTGACGCCCGAGTTGTCGGCCAGAATTGAAGGTCTTGCACGGTCGATCCCGGATTTCTGGTTCGGGCGTTTCGACATCAGGTTCGACGATTTGGGCGATTTTCTTATCGGTGAAGATCTCAAGATCATCGAGATCAACGGCGCCTCGGCCGAGGCGACCCATATCTGGGACGCCTCCATCACACTGCGCGAAGCCTACCGTGTGCTGTTCGAACAGTTCGAGGTTCTCTTTTCAATCGGCGCCGCCAACCGGCGACGAGGGATCAAGCCACTGTCCCTTCGCCGGTTCTTGCGTGATCTCGGGGCATACCGGAAGATGGAGAAGGGGTATCCTCAGACGAGGTAATCGCTGCTTCGAATTTGAGATGTAACTCTCGGCAGAGAGCCGGAATAGAAAAAGGAATATCTGAGGCGGACCACCGGGGAGGATTCCAGTGAATATGGCTCGACAGTCGGTATTCAATCTCGGGGAGCACCGGGCGCCGCTGGATCTTTTCTGGCGGGCGCCGCTGGAACGTATCCTCGGATTGAAAGAGCTGGATAGGGAGTACCTCGAGCTGCCCGAAGGCGAACCGGTTTCGGTCTTCCTCGAAGGGGTCTTTGAGCAGTTCGCGGTCAGGATCGACATCGCAGGCGACGGCCTGGGCCAAGTGCCGCGGGAGGGCTCGGCCGTCGTGGTTTCCAATCATCCTTTCGGCGGGATTGAAGGCCTTGCCTTGGCGCATTTGTTGCTGACCCTACGCTCCGATATTCGCATTCTCGCCAACTTCATGCTGGGGCGGATTCCGGAACTGCGGGAACTGTTCCTCCTGGTCGATCCGTTTGAAGGCAAGGAGGCGGCGGGCCGCAGCCTGGCGGGTTTGAGACGGGCCCACCGGTGGTTGGCCGACGGCGGCCTCCTTGTGGTGTTTCCGGCCGGTGAAGTGGCCAGTCTGGATCTCAGGCAGCGGGCGGTCGTTGATCCGCCTTGGGCCGAGACCGTGGATCGCCTGGTCACCAAGGCCCAATGCCCGGTCATCCCGGCTTTCTTTGACGGTCACAACGGGCCGCTCTTTCAGTTGGCCGGTCTCGTTCATCCTCTGTTGAGGACCGCGATGTTGCCCAGGGAACTCCTGGCCCGACGGGGGAGCGCGCTCAAGGTCTGCATCGGCAGTCCTGTACCCTATTCTGACCTCCGGAAATACGATACCGCCGAGGCCAGGATGGACTTTCTACGCCGGCGCACAGAAATTCTCGGGGAGCGTCTGTCTCCGCCGTCAGAACCGGTGCAACCTCGCAGGACCCCCGACGCTCCGGCCACTCTCATCGAGCCGGTCGACCGGGCTCTGCTCGAGGCCGAGGTCGCCGCCTTGCCCCGGGAGGACCTCTTGGCCGGCAGCGGCGCTCAGGAGGCGTGGATTGCCGACGGGGATTCCTGTCCGGCCCTCCTGCGGGAGATCGGCCGGCTTCGAGAATTGACCTTCCGCGCTGCGGGGGAGGGCACGGGCCGGGAGCTGGATCTGGATCATTTTGATAAGAAATACCAACACCTCTTCATCTGGCACCGGGAGGACAGGGAAGTGGTCGGAGCATACCGGATAGGGTGCACGGATACCCTGTTGGCCGAGGATGGTCTTGACGGGCTCTATACCTCGACACTGTTTCGGTATCAGCCCAAGCTCTTCGCTACGATGGGTACGGCTTTGGAAATGGGTCGGTCCTTCATCCAGCCGCGGTACCAGAAGACTTTTGCCGGCCTGCTCCTCCTGTGGAAGGGCATCGCGCACTACGTCGCACGGAATCCGGAATGCACTACCCTGTTCGGACCGGTCAGCATTTCGGCGGACTACCGATCCGCGTCCCAACAATTGATGGCCGCCTTTCTCAAGCAGAACACCTACCATCATCCCTGGTCCAAATGGGTTCACCCGAGGAGCCCGTTCAAAGAGAGGCCATCCAGGGTCATTCGCCGCGGAGCGGCCGATCTGAGGGATCTCGAGGAGGTCTCCCGCTTCATCGCCGAGATCGAGGCGGATCACAAGGGCATGCCGATCCTGCTGCGTCAGTACCTCAAACTGGGGGGGCGTCTGCTGGGTTTCAATGTCGACCCAGACTTCTCCGACGTGTTGGATGTGCTGGTGATGGTGGATTTGCGAAAAACACCCATCAAAACCCTGGGTCGTTACATGGGCCGGGACGAGGCTTCAGTCTTCCTGGCACATCACGGCGTGGCGACCGAATAGATCCCCGCCTCAGGAAACGACCTGGATTCGGCCAGGACAAGAAGAAAAACGAACCGCAAAGACGCAAAGAACGCAAAGGGAACGCAAAGAGGTGTTGAAAATAAGAGCCTTAGCGCTCTTTGCGTCTTTGCGGTTCAAAACTAGACCCTGGGGTCATTGGTGGCAATCCGTCATCCTGGGTAGTGTGTGGGCAGTTAAGCTGAGAGCTGACAGCACCCGGCGAAACCAATCGGCATCCTGTTGGTTTTGGTCTCGCCGGCTTGTGTAGACTCTCCCAATGTCCGCCGTTCCCTCCTTTCGGCCCCCCTGGTGGGCGCGTGGCCCCCATGCCCAGACGCTCGGGGCGCGTTTGTTGCGCCCCAAGGGCCGGGTCCCCCTGAGACGTGAGCGGTGGGACACGCCGGATGGGGATTTTGTCGATTTGGACTTTGTCGACGTCGAGGGCCTTCGAGAAGACTGCCTGGTCCTGCTGCTGCATGGCCTCGAGGGATCCGCACGATCCGGCTATGCCTATCAGATGTACGAGCAGCTGAGCCGCCGGGGCTTGCAAACCGTAGGCCTCAACTTCCGATCCTGTTCCGGCGAACTCAATCGGGGTCTGAGGCTCTACCACTCCGGCGAGACCGAGGACCCCAGGTGGGTGTTGGGCCGACTCAAGGGGCGGTTTCCGCACAAGAGGCTGGCGGCAGTTGGTATTTCCCTGGGTGGCAACGTCCTCTTGAAGTACTTGGGGGAGAGCGGCGAGAATGCAGGGTTGGATGTTGCCGCAGCGTGGTCCGTGCCATTCGATTTGTCCGCCGGGGCGGACTTCATGGAGACGGGTTTCGCCCAGACCTACGTCACGCGACTTCTGCGCTCGCTCAAGAAGAAGGTACGGACCCGGTCCGAGGA
>DAOWGJ010000079.1 GCA_030637505.1 Holophagae bacterium | reverse complement strand
ATCCTGGCCTTCGAGAGTGACTCCCACGTCGAATGGGTCCCCGGACCCTACTCCGACTAGCTCGCCGACCGCCGCAAGGGTCTGGGCGACAAGGCAGATCGGCCGCACCGGGTAACGTACCGGAAATTGACGCGGGCGTAAGGAGAGCTGTCAGCCGTCAGCTTTCAGCTTTCAGCTTTGCGGCGTTGCCGCCACTTGCCTTGCCGGACTCCACACCCCAGACGCTGTGTGCGGTTAGGATCCTGCCCCTGTTCCTGAACCTGTGAGGCTTCGAATCTTGGATGAACGGCGTTGTAGGGGCGGGTGCCTGTGCCCGTACCCAAATTCGGGGTTGGATTCAGCGACAGGATCGGCGACAGAAGGCCGCTCCTCGTCTTTTCTGCAGAGTCGAAAATGAAGACTGCGATCTAACAACTATCCCGTCACCAGCAGGGCGACGCCGGCCACCGCGATCACCGTGCCGATCAGGCCCGGCACCGACGGCCATCGCCGTTCGACAACGGACTCGACCACCAGGCTGAAGATCGGCGGCGTCGCCAACAGCACTGCCGCCACCGAAGCCGGGGCCCACGCCACTCCGGCCATCACCAGGAGCATCGCCAGATAGGTACCGAAGAACGAGGCCGTCACCAGGCGCGGGAGCGTCGCCCGGTCGCGAAAGGCCTGCGACGCCCGAACGAGTCCATTGGTGGCCAGAGCGATGACCACCAACCCCACCGCCCCGACGCCCAGGCGAAGGAAGGTCGCCGGGACTATCGGCACCGAAGCCATGCCCTCCTTGGCAATCACGACGCCGGCGCCTTGTCCGAAGGCCGCCAACAGGCCGACCGCCACTCCGACGCCAATCCGCCCACCACGGCCCGCGGCAGGAAGCCGATCTCCGGCCAGCACAACGACCACCCCGGCAAGAATCACCAGCGATCCCAGTATCTGCCACCCGCTCAGTCGTTCCCCCAGCGGCCACGCCAGAGCCGCAGCAAACGCTGGGGCCATGGTCTGGAGCAGCAGACTGCGGTGGACGCCAAGATGTTTGACCGCCGCAAACAGTGCCGTATCACCGACGGGCAGGCCGATGATGCCGGAAAGAGCCACCAATACCAGATCGGTCCCGGAGGCGGCGCCGAAGGCCCCCCAACCACCGATCACCAGAAGGGTCAGACCCAGGAGAACAGTTGCGGAGGTGCACTTGAACAGGTTGACTGCCCGTGCGCCGTGACGTGCGATCGGAAGGGAAAAAATCTGAACCGAAACCGCCCACAGCAGGGAGGCGCTCAGACACGCAGCTTCACCGAGAGGAATCGACACGCCGCGGAGTGTACCTGGGAACGGTGTCGCCGATAGGTCCGACCATCTCACCAGTTTCCGTCGCGAACCAAAAACTCGTTGAGGGGGACGGTGATCGAAAACCGTGCAGATTGTCTTCTATCGATCATTGCACCCGGGCGAGGGCCTTTTCACAGGACTCTCAGCGCCGCCGGCTGGTGCGTTTGGTGTAGACCCGGAAGGCGGCTCTGCGCACGTTCTCGCGCATCGAACCCATCTTCGCCATCTCTCGCAACTCACGAGTCGGCACCACCTCGAGCAGGCGGATTGCGATAGGCGTCGGCGTCTTGGGGTTGCGCACTATGGCCGACTGAATCTCACTATTCGAGGTCCAACGACGATCCTGCGCGACTCGCTGCAGCACCCCCGAACTGGCGTGGGTGGATTTGACGATCTGCAGAACGTCGGAGCCTTGGATACGAGGATTGGTGAGGAGCGACAACAGCACCTGTGCTGAGTTGTCGCGGCACAATATCTTGCGCTCATTGCGATCGGCCTTCATCGCCAATTGCATCTTTTCACCAAGGTCCAATTTCTTGATGCGGTAAATCGGCGCACGTCCGTATACCTCGCCCTCGCCCTCACCGTCGCCCGCTGTGGTCACTGCTTCCTTGAGTTTGCGCTGCAGCTCAAGCTCTTTGGACTGGGCCCAGCCCTCGAGCTGAAATGCGGTGGTGATCAGACCCCCCTTTTCAAATATCTGCAGGACCTTGACCTGGCAAGAGAAATTGAATCCGCGCTCAGTGGTAAAGTTGATCCGGTAGACCAAAAACGGCTCCGGACGGGCCGACAGACCGAGCATGAAGCCGCCCTGTTCACGCGCTGTGCGGATCAGCGTTCCGACCGCCTCGGCCTCTGCCACCTCGACGGCAATGGAGCTGCCTTCGAGCGTGCCTGCAATCTGCATAACGCCCCCCAACTTTCGCACTATTCGATTGTATGCCGAATCTTTGTTCGACCTTTGGGTTGACGAACAAGCATCACTCTACTCGGTGCCCAGGAGACTATTGGTTCCGGCTCCGCCAGGCTGAATATTTCACATACCCTGCGTTCTGTACACTGGGGCAATGACGAAGAATTCTCAAAAATACGCTCCTCCCCACCCTTGTTACAGGTCCAGCCAATACGGTCCCTGATCCTGCTGATCATCGCCGCTTTCACCCTGCTGCCGACGGCATGCTCCGCTCACACGGCATCGGCCGTTTTGCCGATCTGCTCAAGACCCTGGGTGTGGGCGCTTCGTTGCCGAGGCTGCCCACGCCGATCCTCGAGGCACGATCTTCTGGCATCTCGATCATCACTACCTCGGCCGCACCAGTGGTCAGCACCGAATGCCGATGGCGCCCGAACCCGGCGAGCATCTTCTGACCCTGGTAGACGACGACGGCGCCACGCTCTACCGCCGTTTCGTCGTCCTTCGGAGAACCGGCAGCGTGGCGTTCCCGTAGGCCCCGCGGGGGACGCCCGATAGGCTCCAGGGTCAGTTCACGCCGGTCAGGAGAGTGTCTTCGTGGACACCTGGACCTCGGAGCAGCCACTGACCGTCGCGTTGTTGACGAAATCGATCACCTCTTGCCAGAACTCCAGGATTTCGTCTTCGGCCCCGGCCAGAATGTCGGCCTCTGCAGCCGCCACCAGCTCGGCGAGCGTCATTGCGGGATCCGCATCGTCCGGCAGGGGCACCGATCCCTCGCAGAGGTCACCAAGACTGAGCTCCGGGTCGACCCTCTCGGCGATAATGTTGAAATGCAGCGCGAGAAGGTGGCGGGCCAGCCGGTCGGCGACCGTCTCCGCGTCATTGGGAGAACACAACAGATCACTGGCGGCCTCCAGCGTGGTGGTGTCCCACAACTCCGGGAAGACTGGGGAAACCTCGTTGATACCGGCCAACCACTCTTCCAGCTCTTCGATGGTGTACTTGGCGTTGTGCCGTCCCTCAAGGGCAAAGCGGATCTGGTTGCACCAGAAGCCCGGCCCCCCGATCTCGCCGTCGGGAACTGCGCCGACGGCCACAACCGCACTGGAGCAGATAACGCCATCAGTTTCCGCAAAGTAAACACAGGCGGTGTTTTCCACGGCCGTCCCATCCGCGGCGGGTTCATCGAAGACCACCGTGACCGTGAAGACCGCGCTCTCGCCTGCGATAAGGTCACCGATGTCCCAGATCAGCAACCGATCCAGCTGCTCCGTCGGCGACGGGTCAACTGCCACCACCGTGAATGCGGGCACCTCGCTGCCGTCATCTGTTACGACCGTGGGTATGGTCTCGGTCACACGGACCACGGTCGCATCACATTCGCTGACGTTTTCGACGGTGATGGTGAAATCCACCTGATCGCCGAGATCAACACCGGAAGCCGAGGCCACTTTGTCGATGACCAGCCATGGGCAAGGATCTTCCCCTCCCTCTCCGATGACCACGCTGACGTCATGGCCCGACGGGTTGCTGACGTCATAACATTTGAGGTTGGGCCCGGCTTGTTTGTAACCGGTGCCGAAGGCGTCGAAGTGCGCTTCCAAG
This sequence comes from Holophagae bacterium, assembly GCA_030637505.1. GTDB lineage: Bacteria > Acidobacteriota > Thermoanaerobaculia > Thermoanaerobaculales > Sulfomarinibacteraceae > DAOWGJ01. Next base: position 6,915 of record DAOWGJ010000079.1, on the reverse strand, counting down.
CCGTCTTCACCTTGGATATCAACAGCGATCTGCATCACCTGTCCGTCGGCGATATCACCGATGAAGAACTCGGCGGTGAAGGCCGGGTAGACCCCGTGAGGCGGGAAGGAATGGCCCGAACATGGGAAAACGGGGGTATCAAAAACAAACGCAGCGGGATCGAGGTCCACCGAGGTGCCATCGGGAAGCCCGAGGCTCCCGCCGGTCAGAAGTGCCGGATCGTTGACCGACAGCACGACAAAGACTTCGTAGGTCGTGGTATCCCCGTTGCCCGACCCGAGGTTCTCGACGTTCAAGACAAAGGTCCCGGTATCAACGATGTGGCCGCCGTTCCGAGGGTCCTCGGAATCGGGGTAGAGCCAGAGCTTCGAGCCTGCCTCAACGGATCCTGGCAAGAGAGCTGCCATGATCAGAATTGTGATGACGGTGATTGGAAGGACGACACTCATCCGCCGCGTGAAAATGGTACTCATCGGTTCCCCCTTCGGCTTGTGGTGGAAAGCCCTCGGTAGTTGTCGTAGCCGCAGCTCCGCGTACTCGTTGCCTCACCAATTCGCTGCAGTTGTCTCTCTCACAATATGTTGCCTATTGAGGTGAACGTCAAGTGATGGTGATCACTGACCTGGGCATGTCACGATGACAGAGGTAAGGTGCCTGCAAAGGCGAGTGCACCACCACGAAGAGGGGAAAATAGCCACAAAAAGGCAAAGGTGTTGGCCCCGGATGGCCGGCGAGGAGTCCGATGTCCCCTTCTTGCGTCCCAGCGTCCCAGCTTTCTGGCTTCCCAGCCTCTACGATCCCGGTGTCAGATCGACCGACACCGTCGAGGTGGCGCCGGAAAGCTCGTCGCGAATGCCCACTGCAACCTTCTCGCCTTCCGGGCGGGTGCGCAGCGTCACCTGGGCGGCGCCTATTGCCTCAGGATTGCTCTCGGGCACAGTCAGAGCCAAACGGAGTTGTTGCGGTCGAGCGATGGTTCCGTCGGATGCGGCCACGCACAAGACTACGGTGACAACTGCGCGACCGTCATCCCCGGCGCTCAGCCCCGCGACCGGGATATTCAGGTTGACAGGCCACAACATCGTTCCGTCCTCTGCGCCCCGGCCCGCGTCGATCGCTACGTGAAGACCCAGAGGGTTGCTGCCGGCGCCCCACAGGAGGTGGCTCACGACCGAGTCGGTCAAGCGTTGCTCCGGCGTGCGATCGAGGATTTTGCTCGGGTGGCGGACTCGCAGTCCCGGGCGCTTGACTTCCAACCGCACCGAATGCGCCTGACCGTCACCGGGCCCCGGACGGTCGTACCCGATGACGTAATAAGTCGCGGTCGTCTCGACGAAGGAGTCCACGAAGACATCAAAGTTCCGGCTGTTCCCGAAGAAGCCGCCGCCACTGCCGTATCCCAGGTATTGGGGTCCTTCGATGGCATCATTGATCTCGGAAAAATCGTAGCCCTTGGTCGAAGGCCCCGCCGCCTGGCTCGCGGTGGTGGTAAACATGTCTTGGGCACCGAAATCAGTGTCCGTGACCTCGGCATCGCGGTTCGAGGCATCGACAACATGCACCGTCACCCCGGCAGAATGGGCGGCGCCGATCACCCTGTCAAAATCCTGCCGCAAATCACGTTCGGTGCCCCACATGTCGGGCAGATCCAGCGTCAAGAAGGTGCTGAATCGATTGTAGAAACGGCGGTAGATATCGGTGGCGGGGCGGAAACTCATGTCTTCGGTGACCCAAATCAACGAGGTACGCCCCCCGCGACCGGCCAGCGAACGTACGAGAGCTTCGATACGGTTGAGCCCCTCCAGCCCCCGCTGCATTTCAATTTCCCGAAATGCGTCGATGCGAAGCTCCAGTCTCTGTCCTTCGGATCGGGCCAAGATCTCGACCATCTCCTGTGTGCGAGCGGTGGTCAAGCCGCGGTAGACGTCTCGCTTGAGGGCCCGTCTTTCCGACTTGAGGGACTCGCCGGTGGTCGGTGTGTCGGCCACCTGCTCGAAAGCCGAGGAAATGCGCTCAGGATCAACATCAAAAGGCAGGACGACCTCGAAGCGTGGGGCCATCACCCCCACCATCACTTCGGCGCCCTGCTCGCGCAAGGGTTTGACCATCTTCTCCAGAGCCTTGAGCACCCGACGACGTGCACGACGCTCGAGGCGGACGTTATCGAAGACAACCGCCACCGAGTCACCTCCGGACTGCGCTTCCGGAGCAGGCGTCTCTTCGTCTGCGGTCTGGCCCGCGCTGCCTTTGAGCTCGAGGGCCGTTCGATCGATCGCCTCGAACAGGGTGATCTCGCGTCTTTCACCACTCTCGAAGACGGCAAAATCCTCGGCCTTCAGGCCAGAAACCACCTGGCCCTTCTTATCAACCACCGTGGCATAGAGGGTGACGACGCTGACCTCGACCTCACCATGAAACACGCCGGTTGCAGCCGGCACCTCGGGTCCAGCCGTCGCTTCATCGGGCGGCGCCGTCTGCGCCGCCACCGATCCCGCTGCCAAAATCACCAAAAACACAAAAGCCAATTGACTGATCTTCAACTCGTTTCCCGCCTTCTGGGCCGTATACGAGAGAGCGATGAAACCGGTTCAGAGTTTCCGGTCGCCCCGGGCCGCCGTGGAGCATACCCTGTCCTCCTGGAACAGGATTGAGAGGACGCCGAGAAGTTGGGGAATGGGAAACAATGCACCCCGGAATCCCCGATCTCTTACTGACAGAGGCCATCCACACACGCCTGACCGGCGGAACAGTCGACGCCGCATCCGCCGCAATTGTTGGGATCGTTGTTCGGGTCGACACACCCACCCGGGCATACAATCCAGCCGGCCGGGCACTCGCAAATCCCAAAGACACACAGCTGACCGGTGAGACACTGGAAACCGCATAGGCCACAGTTGTTGGGATCGCTGGTTGTGTCCACACAATCGCCCAAGCAATCCGTCAAACCAATGTCACATTGACAGTCCCCTGCAACACAGACATATGGCAGATCACAGACGACATCTGTCCACAAGAACTGTGAAACCGTCGGGTCACAGTACTGACAAAAGTCGACAGGGTTGGGATCGCCGCTGTCGAGACAGAGACCATCGATCAAACAGACGTCGGGAAGAACAGTGTGGAAACACCCTGAGGGACCGTTACAGGTATCGATCGTGCAGCTGTCGCCGTCGTCACACAGGTCACCATTATCAGGACTACCGTCGCAATTGTTGTCGAGTCCGTCGCAAACCTCCAGCGTTGGTGCCTGATCCTGGAGGCACACCAGCTCCGCGTTCTCGCAGGTTGTCGTTCCTGCCGCGCACACCCCTGGATTACCTGTATCGCACGCCTGGCCCCCGCCGGGGTTGCCCTCGTCCGTTTCCTGGTTGCAGTTGTTGTCGACGCCGTCGCACAGCTCGACCTCACCGGGATTGATGTCGGGGTTGAGGTCGTCGCAGTCGTCACCGTTATCCACCCAGTTCGTCGGTGCAGCACAGGCCTCGACAGTGACCGCAGGGTTGCCGTAGGTGTCGGCGTCGAGATCTTCGTACCAGAAAGGGGCGTCAATTGGATTCTCATCCACAGTGCCGTCGCAGTTGTCATCTGCGCCATTACAGGTCTCGGGGGTCACCGACTCAGACCAGGTGCAGCTCGACCCGGATTCGAAGCCGTCGGCGAAGATCAACCCATCTCCAAGCAGACCCCATGCCTGTCCGCCCTCGAGTGACGAGGATCCGAAGAAGAACTCGAGTCTGCCCAGCGAAAGCGCCTCGACCTCATCGGCCCGGAGTTGCACTTCGAGGCGAAGCCGGCTGTCCGGGTCAGCCAAGTCGACAGATGCAAAGACCTGACGCCGACTCGACCCGATCCGGACAACCAGATCAACCGGAGTCGAATTTCGGAACTGACAAGCAAGGGTCAACCTGCCGGACACACGATCCACGGACCCGTCACAATTCCCGACCAGATCACCCGAGACGTTCAACCCGTCGTCGCCGCCACGCAACGCTGCCTGTACAGGGACGGCGATCTCTCCAGCACCGGCCGCTTCAGTCAGAAATGGCGCTGCAGCAACGAAATAAACAGCACAAAAAAATGTCGAGATGCGCACGGCGAACCCTCCTGTTTATTGCCCACAGTTTTCGTATTAAGAATAATACCAGGTCTCAATCTTTTATTCAAGAACCAAGGATCCTGAGGGTCGGGGCAGGCAGCGGCGCATGTATGCTTGCAGCATGATGGGAAACGAGCTCGAAACGAATCAGCGCACCTTCGACCATGCGTCCAACCCCGATTTTCAGTGCTGCGAGAACGTGATTTTGCTTCCATTTGGGCGGCGAAGCTACCTGCCGGCAATCGTCGAAGCGTGTAACGGCGAGCCGATCGAGCTCGACGAAACCACGGATCGAGAGCTCTACACCCTGCACAATGGCGGCCGCGACCTGACCCTGGTCTACTCGGGTATGGGCGGCCCCGCATGCGCCAACGCTCTCGAAATGGTGCGCAGCAACGGCGCCCGGCGAGTCGTAGTGTTCGGCGCGTGCGGCGGAATCGTTCCGACCCTCAATGTCGGCACCCTGGTCGCCGCCACCGGCGCCGTGCGTGGTGAAGGCACGTCCTCCTGGTACGCACCTCCCGAGTTCCCGGCATCTTTCGACCCTCGTCTGACAGTCGCGCTTGCCGATGCTGCCGGCAGGCGGCACGAGGTTCTCTCCGGCGTCGTATTTACGACAGATGCAGGGTACCGGCAAGGCCCCTCACTCTACGAAACCTACCGCGATCTGGTGATTGCGATCGAATGCGAGTGTGCGACAGCGGCCGTGGTGTCGGCGCGCCTCGGACTGACAGCTGGAGCGTTGCTCTTCTGCACTGACAACGTCACCCTCCCGAAAACGAGCGACCAGCACTACCGAGGCTTTGCCGATTCGCGCGTACGGGCGGCGTTCGATGCCGGACTCGCGACCTGCCTCGAAGTCCTCACCGACTGAGTATCAACTTGCCGCTGATCGTTCGTTCCAGAGTGCCATCAGCGCCATAACGATGAAGGTGATGACCAGAACGGCGGTGGGGCCTGAGATCAGCAACGGGAGATCGGACAGCGTGGCTGTGGGAAAGGCCTTCCACAAACCAGAAAAGAACCCGCGAAGTCCAGGGCCGAAGGAGACCCCAACCACCAGGGCACAGGCGACCATCGCTCTTTGAGCCCAGGTAATCACCCGAGCGGCCTGGAGTGACCGTTCCTGGCGCGCTTTCAGCCGGGATCGGATCCAGATGACCTTGGGATCGGGCAGCGGCGAGTGGTCGAGAACCATCGCGTCGATATCCTCGGTCAGTGCGGCCACTACCAGTGCGGTCTCTGCACAACCGAGACAAGAAGCCGCATGATCCCGCAGAGCCTCGGTCCAGCAACCACCCCTGGCGGCTTTTTCAACATCAGTCTCATACCGGCACCCGCTCATGACTGGCTCCTTTCAATCGGCTGTAATCCCAGGCCTCTAAGCCGATCCGCCATTCGATGCCTGGCCCTGGACAGCATGGACTTCAGGCTGGCGGTCTTCAAACCAAGTGCCTTGGCAATCTCCTGGTGGCTGGACCCTTCGACGTAGGCCAGCCACAGCATCTGGCGATCTCGCGGCGCAAGGCCGTTCATCGCCATGGCGACGTCAGAGCGTGCATCGAGGGTCGTCTGGAGACCCGGATCGCCGGGAAGGTCCGGCGGCATTTCGTACTCCGGCCGTCGCCGCCTGAAGTGATCCCGAATGAGATTGGTGGCGATTCGAAAGAGATAAGCCTTTCGGTGACCTTCGTCGTCAGTCTTCAGGCCTGAACGCAGGAGGCGAAGGTACGCCTCCTGCATCAGGTCATCAGCCAACGAAGGGTCCCCGAGGCTCCGAATGAGATAGGCACGCAAGCGCCTGGCCGTTCGGGAGTAAAAAGCCTGAAATGCAGCCTCATCCATCACCCCCGATGCTAACCCGGCTTCGGTGACAGGAACACCAGACGCGACCGTTGCCATCGAAATCATCTCGTTCCAGCGACTAGATACCGAGGTCGTCTGAAATCGACTCCGAGCCACCGTTGATCAGACCCCAGGTCTTTGACAACCAATAGGCTACGGCGCCCGAAAGCAGGAAACCCACGCCAATACATGCCCCGAGGACTCCAACAATGGTAAAGCCCTGGGCCGCCTCCGGCATCACGCCGCGGACCAACAAGAATCCAACCGCGACCGCCGCGAGGATGACTCCTATCTGAATCGAGGACAGAACCCGCATTCTCGGATGCGTCGGCCCCGTGGAGGCGGTCTCCAACAACCGCCGACCCGCTTCACTTTCGAGATATTGCAGGGCCTCAGGCGCAGTCCCAAATTTCTCGATGACCTTGTTCTGCAACTCAAACATCATCGTTGTCATTCGCCGCTGGCGAAAGAAATCCAGAAGAGCCTTGAAACTCCATCCCATCACGCCAAAGACCACCGGCAATGTCACCATCATAGATACCGCTTCCATTACGTCCATCAGAACCTCCGTTTCACACATGACTACGCGGTAGCATCCAATGTGGTTAGCAGGAGCGGCAGAAGGGTGTCCCGTATTGGCAATTGAGGGTAATTTCAAGTCCAGGGAGAACCGGCCAATACGGCCCACCCTCCTGCCGCTTTTCGCGCTTCGCGCGGGTTGGATAAATGTCTGAGTGCTTTCGTTGCAGGCTAACCCCGGACCGGATACTCTGGCGTCCCGAAAGGAGATACAACGATGGGTCTCAAAGAAGATTTCGAATCAGCCGTTTCACGATCCAAGCAACTTCCAGAGAAACCGCCAAACGACGTGTTGCTCAAGATTTACAGCCTTTACAAGCAGGCGACCGAGGGTGATGGTTCGGGCGTGGAGCCTGGAATGTTCGATTTCGTTGCCAAGGCCAAGTATCAGGCTT
>DAOWGJ010000303.1 GCA_030637505.1 Holophagae bacterium | reverse complement strand
CCGGCTGCCGAGTTCCAGGAGTTCCTTCTCGACGACCTCGACATTGGGTCGGCCGCCATCCCGATCCAGTTCCACGATCAAAACCGGTTCGACCTGTTCGCCACGGATGATCCCCACCAGGGCGGTCCTAAAGACTCCCGGGTGTGCGTTGAAAACCCCCTCGCACGGCACCGTGTAATAGGTCCGGTCCGCGGCGACAACTCGGTGGGCCTTGCGGCCGCAAAACCACAGGCGGCCCCGGCTGTCGAAATAGCCCAGAACCCCCATTCGGTGGCGGATGGCCTCCCCGTCATGGACCTTGCCCTTTTTCGTGTGCTCAGGCGCCTCGAAATAGTCCAAGGTCACCTGCGGCCCCTTGACGACGATCTCTCCGATAACTCCTGGATCGACGCACAGGCTCTCATCCCACCTCTCGATAGGTTCGTCGATTGTCCGGATCACCCGGACCTCGGCCGACGGCACCGGCAGGCCGACACACGTGCCTCGGCCGCGGTCGGAGTCATGGCGGGTTTCCGAGAGGATCTCGTCGCTGCCGATCGACGCCACCGGAAGACTCTCGGTGGCCCCGTACGGGGTGAAAATCTGACCCCCCTCGTCCATCATCGAAGTGAAACGCTCGATGACCCGAGGCGCCACCGGCGCGCCCGCCGAGATCACCCGCCGCATCGTCGGCAGTTTGACGCCGTTGGCCGCTCCCCATCGCCCCACCGTATCCAACAACGCCGGCGACCCGAACATCGTCGTCACGCCATACTCCTTGATCGGCTCGATGATCTTCTCGGGATTGGCACGTGCGGGGTGAGTCGGGTCCATATCGGGAATCACCGTGGTCATGCCCAGGGCGGGATCGAACAGGGCGAAGAGCGGGAAGGTCGGCAAATTGACCTCTCCCGGGCTGAAGCCGTAGACCTCTCGAAGGGCATCGATCTGCGCTGAGAAATTCCCGTGCCGATAGACGACCCCCTTGGGCGGTCCGGTACTGCCGGAGGTAAAAACAACGGCCGCCTCCTCTTCTGAGGCCGAGATCGGCGTGATCGATTCCCGGGGTCCGTCGGCCCCTAGCTGCTCGATCTGGTTCAGCGTCCGACCTCCCCAAAACAACCTTGGACCGACTGTGATGAGATTGCTGACACTGGCCTTGCCCCAGCCGAGCACCACCCGCGCCACGTGGGCTTTGGTGATACCGATGAAAGCCTGGGGCCGGGCCCGCTCGAGGCAGCTCTTCATGTTCTTGATGCCGATGCCGGGGTCGATCAGGACCGGAATCGCGCCGCATTTGAACAGCGCGAAGGCCAAAGCAAAGAGGTCCAGCCCCGGCTGAACCATCAAGGCCGCCCGAACGCCCCGGCCGATACCCGCCATCTCCATGCCACGGGCAATCCGCGACGACCGGTCGTCAAGCTGTTGATAGGTCAGGCTGCCGCCATGCCGTCCCCACGGCACGATGATCGCCGTCGCCTCCGGCTGCCGGCGGGCCATTTCGACCAGGTGGGATGCGATGTTGAAAGTCTTCGTCATGGGGGGATTGTCCCATAGCAATTCTTCCTGATCTCTTTCGAGATCAGGAAGAATTGCTGGAGGACAGGATCAAGACTTGGGGTCCGGAATCGGGATTGATTTTCTGGTCGGTCGGGGGATGTAATGGTTCTGCATATTGGTTTCCTTGATCTGAAGGAGGACTCCACTCGCTTCCTCGGTCAACAACAACACTTCTCTGGCGCCACCAGCCCGAAGCCCACCAAGCAGTTGGTCTACCCGGCTGATTCGGACCTCATCATCGACCGAAACCACAAACGGCAATGACGAATCCTCTTCGGCAACAAACTTAACGAAGTTGATGACACCTGCTCCCGGGTTCACGGGCTCCCTCTCAAGCACACTTGCTGAACCCCAGATCTCGTCGCTGTCAAGCCAGAGATTTGGCAAGGTCCTTCTGCCAAGTCGACCACGCGACACCAGCCGCGGCACGGTGATCCAACCGCTCATCCGGTCGTAGAAGTTCAGCCCGGAAGGCCCCTCTCCCAACATCATATAAATGTGTGTGATCGTCCGTTGGGTTATAAAGAAAACTGCATCGGCCTTCCCTGAGGCTTTCAACAACTCGTTCAGGATCTTTCTAAAAACGCCAAAAGTCACATCCTTTTCCCAACCCAAGGTGACCGACCGCCCACGAGTCCAGACTTCAAGATCAGCGAGCATCGCCGGCCGCCAGTCAATTTCGAGAAATAGATCCTCCACGGCCCGGATTCGCAAATGAACGGGTTCCGGAAGGCGGCGGCACCGGAGATCCGGAATCGGCGCCCACTCCGGCTGATCGACTCTCCACTTCCCATCATCATCAAGAAACACCCGAGCACCCGCTCCCGCCAGGTCGAACGACACAATCTTCCACCCGAAGAACCCTTTGCGCGCCTCGAACGGCAAGCGCCCACGGAAACAGCCCGGAGATACAAACGAAACCTCTCCGGTGATTAGATCTTCATCATTGGACATCTCGATCGATGTGATGGTGTCATCCCACAGCAGAGACAAAAACCGCCCTTGGATCCGCTGCAACGACCCGTCTTTGAGCACTGAAACTTCCTGAAAACACTCTTCAGGGGTTCGTTCGCCCTCCCATTCGGCCAGCGAAAAGATG
>DAOWGJ010000072.1 GCA_030637505.1 Holophagae bacterium | reverse complement strand
TCAGCCCCTGATGTCCGGCCTTCAGGGCCAGGCGACCGACATCGACATCCACGCCAAGGACTTGATGCGATTGCGCACGAGGCTGAACGAGATTCTGGCCAAACACACCGGCCAGCCGGTCGAGAGAATCCACGAGGATACTGAGCGGGATTTCTTCCTGGAAGCCGGGGCGGCTGTGGAGTACGGTGTCATCGATGAGATCCTCACTTCCAGGGAATGATGGGCCGAGTCGCCTATGTGGTATAGAATGAAGCACGGAGGCTCCCATGTCCCAGCGTGAAGGAGACGTCCTGCGGTGTAGCTTCTGCGGCAAGAGCCAGCACGAAGTCAAGAAACTGATCGCCGGACCGACTGTCTATATCTGCAACGAGTGTGTGGAGGTCTGCCTCGACATCATCGCAGAGGATCGAGTCCACGAAGCCAAGGTCCGCCATCAAGATCTTCCCAAGCCTCAGGAAATCAAAGGACACCTGGACGATTTTGTCATCGGCCAGGAAAGTGCCAAGAAAAAGCTCTCGGTCGCTGTTTACAACCACTACAAACGTATCGAATACAAGCAGGCCAAGACCCGGAACGGTATCGAGTTGGCAAAAGCCAACATCCTACTGATCGGCCCGACCGGTACCGGAAAAACCCTCTTGGCCCAAACCCTGGCGCGGCAACTCGAGGTTCCGTTCACCATCGTGGACGCCACGACCCTGACCGAAGCCGGCTACGTCGGTGAGGACGTCGAGAACATTCTTCTCCGGCTGATTCAGGCGGCAGACGGCGACCGGGAAGCGGCCGAGCGGGGCATCGTCTACGTTGACGAGATCGACAAGGTGGCCCGTAAGGCCGACAATCCATCGATCACCCGGGATGTGTCGGGAGAGGGCGTCCAGCAGGCCCTTTTGAAGATACTCGAGGGTACCCTCGCCAATGTCCCGCCGCAGGGCGGTCGAAAACACCCACACCAGGAGTTCATCCAGATCGACACGACCAACATCTTGTTTATCTGTGGTGGTGCGTTCGTCGGCCTTGAGGACATTGTGGCCCACAGGCTCAATCAGAAACAAATGGGGTTTGGGATTGACCTCGGTGGTAACGAGCACCGCTCATCGGAGCTTCTGGAGAAGGTTCACCCTGAAGACCTGATCAAGTACGGCATGATCCCAGAATTCGTCGGCAGAATCCCGGTTGTGTCCACGCTGCACGAACTGGATCACGCGAGCCTGGTTCGGATTTTGACCGAACCCAAGAACAGCCTCGTTCGACAGTATGAAACCATGCTTTCCTTCGAAGACGTCGGACTGACGTTCACAGATGACGCACTTGACGCAGTGGCGAAGGAGGCGCTGGAACGAAACGTTGGCGCCCGAGGTTTAAGGATCATTCTCGAGGAGTTGATGCTGGACATCATGTACCAGATACCGTCCTTGCCCGAGACTGAAAATCTAGTCATTACCGGAGATGTCGTGGAACATCGCGTCCAGCCCTTGACCGGAGTTCGTAAGAAAGTGAGTTAGTCGTTATCGCAGTCTCCTGATTGCTTTCGCGATATAGGCCAAACGACCAGAATCCCGGGTTCGCCGGGAAAATCCTAGAACGAGAGAGTTTATTGATGAGTTCGGACGAGTTTTTGACACTTCCCGTCGTCCCCCTTCGGGACATGGTGGTCTTTCCCCACATGATGGCGCCGTTCGTCGTCGGACGAAAACCATCGGTCATCGCCTTGGAGCAGGCGTTACAGCGGGAAGACTCCCTGATTTTCCTGGTAACCCAGAAGGATCCCAAGGTGGACGAACCGGGACCGGACGATGTTTTCAGCCTGGGTGTCACCGCCCGGGTGGTTCAGCATCTGCAGCTGGCTTCGGGCAACATCAAGGTCATGGTCGAGGGTTTGGCCCGCGCGGAGATTGTCGATTTTTCTTCCGCCGAAGGCCCCCTGGAAGCTACCGTTCGCCTCCGGACGGTCGACGTGGCCATCACGCCTGCCGTTGAGAAATACATGGCCGACCTGACCGAGGTATTCAAGGAGTATGCCAAGCTCTCCCATCACCTTTCGGTTGAGGGCGTCGTGGCCTCACTCCAAGATCAGGAGATTGATCGGTTTGCCGACATCCTGTCGGCGCATTTGTCCCAACCGACCGCCGAGAAACAGAAATTGCTGGAAATGATGGACCCGATGGAGCGCCTCCAACGGATCAACGATCTGCTGGATGTGGAAATCGACAAACTTCAGATCGACCGCCAGATTTCCTCAAGGGTCAAGAAGCAGATGGAGAAGGCCCAGCGGGAATACTATTTGTCGGAGAAGATCAAGGCAATCAACGAGGAGTTGGGCCGCAGCGACAACACAGAAGAACTGGCCCAACTCAAAAAGACGGTCGAAGAGAGTTCGTTGACCGACGAGGCCAAGGAAAAAGCTCTGATCGAAATTCGGCGTCTCGAGGGGATGCCTTCCGTCTCGGCCGAGGCCGGCGTCTGTCGGAACTATGTCGACTGGCTCCTGGCCGTCCCGTGGAGCAAGGCATCCCGTGAGATCCGAAATATCGTCCGGGCCGAACAGGTGCTCAATGAGGACCATTACGGTTTGGATAAGGTCAAGGACAGGATTCTCGAGTTCTTGGCTGTCCGACAACTGGTCCGTAAGACCGGTGGGACGATCCTGTGTTTCGTTGGGCCTCCTGGAGTGGGGAAGACCTCACTGGCACGATCGATCGCTCGGGCAACCGGACGCGATTTCGTCCGGCTTTCTCTGGGCGGCGTCAGGGACGAGGCCGAGATCCGCGGTCACCGCCGAACCTACATCGGGGCCTTCCCGGGGCAGATCATCCAGATGATGCGCAAGGCCGGTACCGTCAACCCGGTGCTCCTGCTGGACGAAGTCGACAAGATGGCCGCCGATTTCAGGGGTGACCCGGCAGGCGCTCTGTTGGAGGTGCTCGATCCAGAACAGAACAACACGTTTCAGGACCATTATCTTGACGTGGAGTACGATTTGTCGAAGGTGCTTTTCGTTTGTACCGCCAACGTGATGCACACGATCCCGCCGGCTCTCTTCGACCGGATGGAGGTCATCAAGCTTTCCGGTTATACCCACCACGAGAAGCTGGCGATTGCCCGTCAATTCCTGGTGCCGCGCCAGGTTGACAGGCACGGTTTGGGCAAATGGAGGGTCTCCTTCGAAGACGAGAGTTTGCTGTTGTTGATCGAGCGCTACACCCGCGAGGCAGGGGTCAGGAATCTCGAGCGGGAGGTGGCCTCGGTGTGCCGCAAACTGGCCCGGCGGGTTCTTCGTGAAAAGCGGCCCAAGTCCGACACCTTGACCGTAGGCGTGGAGATGATCGAGAAACTGTTGGGCAAACCCCGGTTTCGTGCCCTCAAGCGGGAAGAAAAACCCGAGATCGGTGCCGCGTCCGGCCTGGCCTGGACCCAGGTCGGTGGCGAGTTGTTGGCGACCGAAGTTCTCCTTATGCGAGGGAAAGGGCAACTGACCCTGACCGGCCAATTGGGAGAAGTCATGCAGGAAAGTGCGCGCGCTGCGCTGTCCTACGTTCGGTCCCGGGCCGAAGAGTTTCAGATTGACCCCGAGGTATTCGAAAAGACCGATATTCACATTCATGTTCCCGAGGGGGCGATCCCGAAAGACGGGCCCTCGGCGGGCATTACTTTGTGTTCGGCCCTGGTCTCCGCCCTGACCCGCACGCCGGTCCGGGCCGATATTGCCATGTCCGGAGAAATTACCCTTCGGGGTCAGGTGTTGCCCGTAGGGGGGCTCAAGGAGAAGATCCTGGCAGCGTTCAGAGCCGGTATCTTCGAGGTTGTCATCCCTGAAGAAAACGAAAAAGACCTGGAGGAGATCCCCGATGATGTTCGAGAGAAGATGACCTGCTTTCTGGTCAGCCACATGGACCAGGTGCTTAAACAGGTCCTTGTCGGACGAAGTGATGAGCGCGGCGCCCCGGCTGCCGGCACCGAAGACTCCAGCCTGGGATCATCGACGGTGGCTCACTGAATGGAGATTCGTTCAGTCAGTTTCAAGGGTTCTTTCCTCAAGGCGTCGACACGCCCGAAGGAGTGGTTTCCGCACATCGCCGTTGCCGGCCGTTCCAACGTGGGAAAGTCCAGCCTGTTAAATTGGCTGTTCCGACAGAATATGGCCAAGGTGGCCAAGGCCCCGGGAAAAACACGGACGTTGAACTTTTTCCTGGTCAACCGAAACTTCTACATGGTCGATCTTCCGGGTTACGGCTACGCCAAAGTGGCTCGGCACCTGAGGGACCAGTGGGGTCGGGAACTGGGCGCCTACCTCAGCGGAGAGGAACGTCTGGCCGGCGTCGTGGCCCTGATCGACGTTCGGCACGGGCCCAGCGCGTTGGATTTGGAACTTCAGTCATTCTTGACGGCGGCGGGCCACAACCGCCTGGTCGTCCTGACCAAGGGCGACAAGGTCGGACGCAGCAAACGGCGACAGATGCAGGATGAGATTCAGAAACAGCTGGACCTCCCGACTCGGCCACTGGTGACCAGCGTCACCTCAGGCGAAGGCCGACGGGAAGTTCTTGAAGCAATCGAAAGAATGGCGGGGCTTTGGAAAGACCTGCAACAGGAGACGGTACATGGCAAGGAAGAAGAAGAACGCACAAGATGAGACCCTCGTAATCCCCCTCGATCTCGACGACGAGATCGAGAAATACGAGCAGCAGGCGGCGAAAGCGGCCGAAGAAGGCCGGGTCAACTTGAAGCAGCTCAAGGATATGACCATCAACGAACTGTCAAGTGCTGCCCGGGCTGTAGGGGTGGATAGCCCTGCCGGGATGCGGCGGCAAGACCTGATCTTCGGAATCCTCCAGAGGCAGACCGAGCGTGAGGGCCTGATCTTCGGCGAAGGCGTGTTGGAGGTTCTGCCGGAGGGCTTCGGTTTCTTGAGGGCGCCGGAATACAACTATTTGCCGGGGCCCGACGACATTTATGTCTCCCCCTCGCAGATCCGCCGCTTCAACCTCAACACGGGCGACACGGTCTCCGGGCAGATTCGACCGCCGAAGGAGGGTGAACGGTATTTCGCGCTGATCAAGGTTGAGGCGATCAACTTCGAGCCGCCGGAGGCGGCGATCGAAAAAGTGATGTTCGACAACCTGACGCCGCTATATCCCGAAGACCGGATCAAGCTGGAACTCAAGGAGAACATGACCTCGAGGGTGATGGATCTGACGACGCCCCTGGGCAAGGGCCAACGCGGACTCATCGTGGCGCCTCCGAGGACCGGCAAGACCATGATGTTGCAGGCCATCGCCAACTCCATCACGACCAATCATCCCGAAATCACTTTGATCGTGTTGCTGATCGACGAGAGGCCGGAGGAGGTCACCGACATGCAACGCTCAGTCAAGGGTGAGGTGATTTCCTCAACCTTCGACGAGCCCGCTGTCCGGCACGTCCATGTGGCGGAGATGGTCATCGAAAAGGCCAAAAGACTGGTCGAGCACAAGCACGACGTCGTCATTCTCCTGGACTCGATCACCCGGCTGGCCAGGGCCTACAATACCGTCGTACCACCGTCCGGCAAAGTTCTGTCCGGCGGTGTGGATTCCAACGCCCTCCAAAAGCCGAAGCGCTTTTTCGGAGCGGCGCGAAACATTGAAGAGGGCGGAAGCCTGACCATCTGCGGAACAGCCTTGGTTGACACCGGCAGCCGAATGGACGATGTCATCTTCGAGGAGTTCAAGGGTACGGGTAACATGGAGGTCCATCTCGACCGGAAACTGGTCGAGCGCCGAGTCTTCCCCTCGATCGACATTCACAAGTCCGGAACTCGAAAAGAAGAGCTGCTGATCGACGAGTGGGAACTGCGGCGGATCTGGGTCTTGCGCAAGGTCCTGGCCTCACTGTCCCCGGTGGAGGCGATGGAGTTGCTCCTCGAGCGCCTCTCAAAGGCCGATACCAACAGAGATTTCCTGGAAGGTATGTCGCAGGGTTAACCCGACCTTCTCACCACCGATCTACTACGAGGCTCAATACACCATGATCTTCGCCGCTTTCTCGATTCGCTCGCTCAACGTACCGCAAGTACGCCTTCGCTCGCTCATCTTGCGAGAACGCCGAATCTCACGGCGTCTTGAGCCTCTCGCGACGACCAGTGGTGAGAAGGGCGGGTTTAGGGGTCAGGGGACGGGTTGCAGGATGTGGGGTTGGGGGTCCGGCCGGTGATATCGGCGGGTCAGATTCTCGATGCGGTGATCAACGGCCGGCGTCTCGGGCCGGCGGACATCTCGGCACTGTTCGAGAAAGGCGATTTACTGGAACTCGGTCAGGCCGCTGCAAGCGTACGCCGCAAGAAAACCGATGGCGCCGAGGCAACCTACATCATCGACCGCAACATCAACTACACCAATGTCTGCGTCTATCGATGCCGCTTCTGTGCATTCTATCGACCGGCGGGGCACGAAGAGGCCTACGTGCTGTCGGCTGATGAGATCGGCGAGAAGGTTGCTGAGACCGTCGCGGCCGGCGGTACCGGGATTCTCCTCCAGGGGGGCGTTCACCCGGACATCGGTCTCAAGGACTACGAGACCATGCTGCGCTCTCTCAAGCGCACCTTCCCGCAGATCCACCTTCATGCTTTTTCCGTTCCCGAAATCTGGTACATCGCAAAGGTCGAACGGCGACCGGTCCGTGAAGTCATCCAGCGGATGATGGATGCCGGGCTCGATTCCATCCCCGGTGGCGGTGCCGAAATCCTGGAAGACGAAACGCGCAAGCGCATTCTCTCCAGGGCCAAGGCGCCGACGAGAGTTTGGCTCGATGTGCACCGGGAGGCGCATGATCTCGATCTGCGAACGACGGCCACGATGATGTTCGGGGTCGGTGAGCCGATCAGCGCCCGGGTGGAGCACCTGATGGGCATCCGGGACCTCCAGGATGAAACCGGTGGATTTACGGCCTTCATCCCCTGGACCTTTCAGGACCAGCAGACCGACCTCGAGGGAGAGGTCCCGACTTCCGGAGGCTACGACTACCTGAAAACCCTGGCCATTGCCCGGTTGGCTCTGGACAACATCGATCATGTGCAGGGATCGTGGGTCACCCAGGGGCCCAAAATGGGTGAAGCCTCGCTCTTCTTCGGTGCGGACGATCTGGGATCGATCATGCTCGAGGAAAACGTCGTCGCCGCGGCGGGCGCCGTGCACCGGATGTCCCAGGCGGATATGGAACGCATCATCTCCGACGCGGGCCTCAAGCCGAGGCAGCGGCGAACGCTGTATGAGGCGCTGTAGACAAATTTGGGTCGCAACAACACAAAGAAATAGCCACAAAAAGGCACAAAAAAGGAAGAAATCAGCAGAATGTCTCTTCAATAGGGGCGGCGGATGCAACGCCCAAGGGCCGGAGCCGTGCCTCTACCGGGTGGCATAGTTCCTGCGCCTGAACCTATCGGAGTTCTGGTTCTCGAAAGGAGTGACGGTGATGAAAAACGGACTGACGTTAGTTTTGGCGGCTGTAGTGGTGTTGGGATTATCGTGGAGCGCCGAGGCTGAGGCACCGCCGCAGCTAACGGCCGGGGCCGACACGGCTGTCCAGCTCAACTTTGATTCGCCGAAATCTGCCCGAGAGATCTGTTCTGAGATCGGGGAGTTGACAGGGGTCTCGATTCATTTTGGTTCCAGATTCAAGGATTCGGAGGTTTCCGTCACAAGAAAGGGACATTATTGAATTTCCCTACCGGAATTCAACCCCGCAGACCTCGAGCCCTATTGGGTCGGGACGGAGTCACGGATCGCCGTGCCTCCCCTTGACGCGGCTCACTGACGCTGACACTGGTTTTTGGCGCTGCCCACCGTCCCGGACCCTGGATTCCAACCCCGGCCTTCGGGGCCGGATTGGCTTCGGGTCACCTGGTCTTGTGAGTTCCTATTACCGGCCAATACGGCTCACAATCCTTCCGGCGCGGGCTAGTCCACCTCGTACTGCTCCTGATGAAACAGGGGATTCTCCCTCAGGATGACTTCGAGT
>DAOWGJ010000235.1 GCA_030637505.1 Holophagae bacterium | reverse complement strand
CGGTCTCTCAAAGCCGGCCTGAAATGGGCAAACAAGATCGGCGCCGCTGTGGCATTGATCCTGGGTCAGTCAGAGATTGAGGAAAATCGGGTCCTCGTCAAGGATCTTCGAGAGGGAACGCAGGAAGCCGTTGCTCGGGACGTGGTCGTCGAGACAGTCCGGCGGCTCGTGGGAGAGGGTGAAAAATGACAGTACGTGCGTGGGACAGGCCGTGGTGTGCAAGTTTGAATACCGAGAAACTCGAGCAAGAGGTCGAGGTTGTCGGATGGATTCGGCGCCGGAGAGATCTCGGTGGACTGGTGTTCGTCGACCTCAGGGATAGGACCGGTATCGTGCAGCTGGTCTTCGAGACCGAGATGCTCTCATACGGCGAGAAACTGTCACCCGAGGACGTCGTCAAAGTTGAGGGCACCATCCGGAGGCGGGCCGAAGGTCAGGCCAACCCCGATTTACCGACCGGAGAGATCGAAATCCGTGTCTCGGGTTGTGAGGTGCTGACCCGTGCGGAGACGCCGCCCTTCGTCGTCGAGGACGATACCAATGCCTCTGAGGAACTGCGCCTGAAGCACCGGGCGTTGGATCTTCGCCGTCCGAAGATGGTCAGCAACTTGATCCTCCGCCACCGTGTCGTCGCTGAGGCTCGCCGTTTCTTCGACGAGATGGAGTTCCTCGAGGTCGAGACGCCGATTCTTACCCGATCGACTCCGGAGGGCGCCCGCGACTTTCTGGTGCCTTCGCGGGTCCACAAGGGAGATTTCTACGCCCTTCCACAGTCTCCACAACTCTTCAAGCAGATGCTTCAAGTCGCTGGAATTGGGCGATACGTGCAGATCGCGCGCTGCTTCCGTGACGAAGACCTACGGGCCGATCGGCAGCCGGAGTTTACCCAGATCGACGTCGAGGCCTCCTTCATCACCGAGGAGGACATTTTTGTCCTGATCGAGGCGCTGTTCGGGCGCATTTTCCCGATGGTGGGCATCGATCCACCGGAGGTCTTTCCGCGATTGAGCTACGACGAGTGCATGGAGCGTTTTGGGTCCGATCGTCCGGACACCCGGTTCGGGCTGGAGTTGGTGGAACTGGGCCCCCAGTGTGAAGGTTGTGGATTTCGGGTTCTCGAGGCGGCGGCTGCGGACGGCAGCGTCAAGGGCATTCTCGTGCCCGGAGGTGCGGATTATTCCCGGAAGCAACTCGACGGACTGACCGAGTTCGTCAAGACTTACGGGGCGGCCGGGGTCCTGTGGTTCAAACTGACTGCCGACGGCGTCGGCTCCCCCGCCAAGAAAGCGCTTGGTGAGGAGGGATGTCGTCGTTTTCTCGAGGTGGCCGGAGCGGGCGAGGGTGATCTGTTGTTGGTTGTGGGTGCGCCTGAACGCGTCGTCTTCGCCGCACTGGGGGCTCTGCGGGTCCACCTTGCGGGAGAGAGAGATCTGATTCCAGAGGGTCGGCACGACTTTCTGTGGGTCACCGACTTCCCGCTGCTGGAGCATTCACCGGATGACGACCGTTACTTTGCGATGCACCATCCCTTCACCGCCCCCCTGGTGGAGGACGAGGCTCTGATGGAGTCCGATCCGGGCGCAGTCCGTGCCCGAGCCTACGATGTCGTCATGGACGGCGTCGAGCTTGGGGGAGGGTCGATCAGGATTCACAGTGCCCGGCTCCAACGGCAGATGTTTGCTGCCTTGGGCATCGACGCCGCCGAGGCCGACGAACGCTTCGGGTTCCTACTCGAGGCCTTTCGGTATGGCGTACCGCCTCATGGAGGGATCGCCCTGGGACTCGACCGCATGATTATGCTGATGGCAGGGCGGGACTCCATTCGGGACGTGATTGCCTTCCCAAAGACAACCTCGGCCTCGTGCCTTCTGACCGAGGCGCCCTCGGGTGTCGACGATGACCAGTTGAGGGAGTTGGGGTTGAAGGTGTAGTTCGGCGGGGGCCGCAATTCTTTGGGCCGGTTCAGAAACTTCAGACTGTTCTTCGACCCAGTGGTCGGTCGCCCGGTGAGACCGGGGTATCATCAAGAGCCATGGTAGGCGAGATTCAAGCAGGTATGGAGGTTGGGCGCTACCGTCTCGAACGGCGGTTGGCTACTGGTGGCATGGGCACGGTGTGGATCGCCCGCGATCGGCTCCTCGTTCGAGAGGTTGCCGTCAAACTCCTTCCCCGTCTGTTTGTGACCGACGAAGCAGCTGAACAGCGCTTCCAGCGAGAGGCGCGGGCGATGGGGCGCATTCAGCATCCCAATGTTGTCTCGATCTTCGACATCGGCTCTGCGGATCCAGGTTCGGGCGAAGAGGTGCCATACCTGGTCATGGAGCTGATCCGAGGCCGGAGTCTCGATCAGATTATCAAGGAAGGCCCCCTGCCGGCCAGACGGGCGGTGGGGATCGCCGCCCAGGTTGCCAAGGCTCTCGGCGCCGCCCACCGAGCCGGGGTCGTTCACCGAGATCTCAAGCCGTCGAACATCGTGATCTCCGATGAGGGACATGCCAAGGTCCTGGATTTCGGGCTTGCCCGATTGGTTCAGGCGATCGGCCACAGTTCCGAGGCAACGCTGACCGCGCCGGGTATGGTCCTGGGTTCGTGCCCTTATATGGCGCCGGAGCAGGCACTCGGAGGCCATGTAGGGGCTCACGCCGACATCTTCTCGTTCGGGACCGTGCTCTATGAGATGGTCACCGGTCGTCGGGCCTTCACCGGCACGACGCCGGTCCAGGTGCTGCAGTCGGTCATCAAGTGTCAGTATCCTTCGATTGCCGAGGTTGCGGTCGGCG
>DAOWGJ010000145.1 GCA_030637505.1 Holophagae bacterium | reverse complement strand
TGGCGAAAACCAGCATGTGCTTGATGCGCTCGCCCAACCGATCAAACCGGTTTTCCTCTCGGCCCAGTCTGAGCATCTGGAAGCGACGGCTCAGGGAGTAGACGACTCCCCCGATGCCGAAAATACTGATGATCCAGAACCAGACCACACCAGGAATCCCCAGAAAAACACCGGCTGTCGCGTGATGCATGTCCCCTCCTCCGATCAATGGAGCGAAACCGGCCCGGCGCGCTTCAGCGGCCCCGAAACGCAGAGGCGAAAGCCCCGTTCACGGCCGAAGTATAACAGAGAACTGAATCGTGATTCATGTTTTTGACGCGCTGCGTTATGTTGGAATTCAACGTTCTTTCTCGTTGAATTGAATGATGTTATAGAGTTTTTCGAACAGGCTGGATGTCCCGCCGGCAACCTCTCCCGGACGAGACCATTGCCACACCGCGGCGGGAAGATCGGCGTCCCGAGCGGGGGCCAGAACAGGGATGACCTCAATGCGCCGGTGGGTGATATGGTGGCGCACAGAGTCAAATACGACTCCCCGTGCCGGTTTCAAACACCCTGGCGCCATGCCCATCGCGACGTTGAGAGGGTCCTCGTCTTGTTCAATGTCGGCCAGGGGCGGCATCCACAGACCGCGGAGAATCGGTCCCTCCTGGACTCTTCGGAGCAACCATCGCCCGTCCGACCCAACGAAACATGCGGCAACCCACCGCAGATGTTCGGTCGGCCTGACCTTTCGAGGAGGGGAAAACTCTTCCGGACGCCCCGCCCGGCGCCCCATGCACTCGAAAGCCAGGGGACAGGCCTCACACCGGGGCCTGGAGGGTGTGCAGACGGTGGCGCCCAACTCCATCAGGGCCTCATTGATGACGCCCGGATGGTGGCCCCGGAAGAGCAGCCGGACCCAGTCCTTCATCTTCGTCTCGGCGGCGGAGGTCCTCGGATCCCCGTCCAAGGCCGTCACTCTGGCGACCACCCTCCGGACATTGCCGTCCAGCACCGGCGCCTCCAACCCGAGGGCCAAGGAGCCGACCGCCGCGGCGGTGTAGTCCCCGATCCCGGGAAGGGCCCGCAGTGCTTCGAGGTCCTCAGGTAATCGGTTTCGACCGGACCCTACGACTTCTCGCGCCAGCCGGTGGAGCATGCGCGCCCGTCGGTAGTAGCCCAGGCCCGACCAGAGAGCCAGAACGTCATCTTCAGTCGCCGCGGCCAGCGACTCGAGGTCCGGAAATCGACGGATGAATTCCTCGAATTTCGGCGCTACCCGATCCACCTGGGTCTGCTGGAGCATGATCTCGCTGATGAGGGTCCGATAGGCGTCTCGGGGTTCGGTCCGCCACGGCAGGGATCGAGCCCGCTGAGAGAACCAATCGACTAAAGCGTCCGAAATCGTCATCGATGCATTATCGCCCAGCCCCGAACAAAAAATCCTCCAGGCCCAGAAATCACTCAATTCAGGTTCAGCTCTCCTTGCAACAGGGGCGCCGTCCGGTTAGCGTGAGTCCATGAAATCCCTCTTCTTGATCCTGATGTTCACAGCCTCCTCTGTTCTTGCGGATTCGACGTTCGATACCCACTTCGAGGATGCGACGCTTCGAATCGACTTCTACCATTCCGGGAATGCCGAAACCCAAACCCTCACCTTCGACCGGGCCTTTCGACAGGGGCCCTGGGCGGGACCGCGCCGGACGTTGCTGGACCCATTTCCCTACGGAAGTTCCCTCGTCCGCGTCTTCGACCTCGACTCCGGCGAAGAGATCTTCAGCAAGGGTTTCGATACCTACTTCAGCGAATACCGTACGACCGCGCCGGCGCACCAGGGTCAATCGAGGACCTTCCACGAGTCCGTCCTCCTGCCCTTCCCAAAGCACCCGATCCGAGTGACGATCGAGTTCAGGGGCCAAAAAGCGGTGTCGCCGGCCCAGTGGTCAATCGACCCGGCGGACATTGGTATCGCTTCGGAAAAGCCCTCAGCCGCGATCGTAATTGACCATCACGTGCCCGCCCCTCCGCAAGGATGCCTGGACATTGCGTTCCTCGGCGAAGGCTACACCGCCGGTGATATCGAGGTCTTCAAACAGGATCTGGAGCGCTTCGCCGGTGAGATGCTCAACCATGAACCGTATGCGTCGATGAAGGACGCCATCTGTATTCGTGGAGTCGTCGCACCGTCATCCGATGCCGGTTGCGACGAGCCGAGGCGAGGGCTCTGGAAGAGAACCGCCCTGGGTGCCTCGTTCAACGCCCTGGGATCCGAACGCTATCTCCTGACCGAAGACAACCGAGCCCTGAGAAACCTCGCGGCCAACGTGCCCTACGACACCCTGATCGTGATGGTCAACCACGGGCGCTACGGCGGCGGGGGAATCTACAACCTGTTTTGCACCTTCACCGCCCACAATCGATGGAGCGCCTACCTGGTACTCCACGAATTCGGCCACTCATTTGCGGGCCTCGCCGACGAGTACTACACATCCGCCGTCGCCTACGAGGATTTCCACCCACCAAAAAGCGAACCCCTCGCCCCCAACGTCACCGCCCTCCTCGATCCAGCGACTCTCAAGTGGGGGGACCTGGTCGATGATGAAACGGCCCTGCCGACGTCGTGGCGCAAGAAGGAGTACGACACATTGGATCTCGCCTTTCAGGCCGAACGCGAAAAGCGCAATCACGCCATTGAGGAGGCCTCACGAAGCGGCGAAGCCGCCCAAGCCGCCCGTTTGGAAGCTGAAGCTGAACTTCTGGCCTCGGACCACGGCAAAAAAATGAAGGCCTTCCTGGCGCTGAGTCCGATGGCCGGCAAGGTCGGCGCCTTCGAGGGTGCAGGATACGCGGCGAAGGGACTCTACCGTCCGACCCTGGACTGCCTGATGTTCTCCCGGGGACAACAGCCGTTCTGCCCCGTCTGCCGCCGGGCGGTCGCCGAGATGATCAGAAGGTACGTCGATCCGCCGGCGTCCCTGCCACACGATCGCCACAATCGGGTGAAATAATCGATCCCTACAGGGGAATGACGGTCGTGTTCCCGTCGTTGTTATTGGTTGTGGCGGTTGGGACAACGTTCGGTGTGCTGTCTCGGCCCTCTCCCGGAGGTTACTCATGGGCGCGTCGCCCCTTCATCTCGATCTCACACTCAGACCCCGAACCCGATTCGACGCCATCGACGTTGTGCAAACGGTCGACGAGCAATTCGGGAACGTGCTCGACGGTCACCGGCGGGTTCTCTATTGCTCGCATCACACGACCGCAGGGTTCTTCGACGCACACACCGCCAAACGATTCCGGCACCAACGAAACCGGATGGAGCCCTTCGTCGACTCGTTCCGCAGTCTCTTCCCCCAGCACGCCGGGTATCGACACGACGCGATGGAATTGCGGAGCGAACTGACCGAGGATCAGCGGAAGGTCGAACCTCCCAACGCCGACGCTCACCTGGCCTTCATCGGCGCAGGGCTGAAGAACTGCGTGACCTATGACCACCATCCCAATCATCCGGTCTATTTCATGGAACTTGACGGCGAACACCAGGGCCGGTTCCGCAGCCGGACCGCCACCCTGCTGGCCTACGACAAGGAGGTTTCTGTCATCACCGAGACCTTCACGGTTCCGGTCAGCCATCACGCCATCGCCTCGGTCAACATCGCCGATCCCCGTCTCGGCCTGTTTGAACACATCGAGAGCCTCATCGCACGTCACGGCTTCCCATACGGTCGCGTCGACATCGCCCTGGCCGGCGGCGAGCAGGCCTCGGCGGTCACCGTCAACGAGTTCGAGACGCTTCTGATGCGCCACGACCTCGAGGAGGTCCTGCGCGACCCGCTGAGGTTCGTGATGCGCCAGGGACGGCGCGCGCTGGCCGACCCCCGCATGGTCCCCGCCAAGAGCCGAGGCTATGCCAAATACGACCTCGTGCAGATCATCAACCTGATGATGGATGCGCTCGGTCTTTCAGAAAGCGCGGTGGAGCGTCTGGTGGCCAGATTGATGGGTTACCCCGCCCAGCGACTGCTCCGGTTCAAACGGTCCATCAGCTTCCCCGTCGGACCGGGTGACAATGGGGGCCCCAGGATCATCCGCGGCCGATACCAAAGCCCGATCCTGATTCAGTGGCGGCCTGCCCCCGGGCAGCAGCGCGAGCTGACACTGCGCCTGACTCGATTCCGGGGAGCCGATGCGATAGCATGACACCATGAGCCAACAAAAGCGGCATCGCCCCGCCGCCAAGGACACACCACAGTTTGAGAGCAACCGCCGAGTCCTGGTGACCGGCATTCTTTTCTTTCTGGTTGAAGTCATCGTCATCCAGGGCGCCTACAGCCCGTTCCGGCTGCCGAAAATGGCGCTGGCCCTCGGCGCACTCGCCCTGGTGGTCGGCGGC
>DAOWGJ010000351.1 GCA_030637505.1 Holophagae bacterium | reverse complement strand
GGTTGGTGGCTGGCGCACGATCTTCCCGGACATCGTGCATGCCTTCGAAGAATGCGCAGAGGACGACAACGTCTTCGGCGGCCTGGAACTGGTGACCGGTTCGTGGTTTTCGGGCTTTTCACGGACCTACACGACCCGTGAGGACGGCGGCACCTACGGCTCGATGCTGCCGCTCTATCCGCCCGGCGGGTGGCCGGTGCAGCACTTCGCGGGGCTGGAACTCTCGGAGGCGACGAGGATCAACATCGGCTTTTTCAACGGCGACCACGAGCGTGCGATCAAGCACCGTGTGACTCTCTACGCCGCCGATGGAACTCTGACCGCCCAGCGGGAGTTTGTGCTGGAGAGCCTGGGCTCGAAGCTGGAGTCGATCCAGGACTTCTTCGGCTTTGGCGTCCCTGACGGCACCTACGGCTTGACCGTGATGCCCCTCGACGACTCCGACGCCGGTATCGAAGGCCGCTCCTGGGCCTACGTCTCGGTGATCGACCAGCTGACCAACGACCCGATCAATCTTTGGTGACGCTGGACCCTTGGGACCAAGACAAGAAAAAGGCGGGGATGAACCCCGCCCTCCGAGAAAAATGCTTGGACCGGGGTTATCCCGGTCCAAACAAACAATACCTTCTTTGCGTTCCCTTTGCGGTCTTTGCGCCTCTGCGGTTCAATTGTCTTCCTTCCCCTGCCGCATGAGGCTGCCTTCTGGTTTTCCCAGGATGCTCAGCTCTCGCTTGTGACCACCTGCGGCCTCAGGCCGACAAAGGCGCAGAGCAGTTCCTGTTTTTCGTCCTCGCCCCAGCCCGCAAAATCCATTCCTTTCCCGAGGTCGCTGCCTGCGGCAAGGAACTGAGCGTTGTTCATGTTCATATGGGCATGGGCGTCGACCATGTTTTTGCCGCTATACTCGGCTTGGCCTCCGGTTGCCAGAACGAGGAAATCCGTGACCTGCTTGGTCAGATGGTCCGGGTCGACGCCTTCCATCAGATGTTTGATGGGCTCGTTGATCTGGTGAAGGCGAACTGTCTCAGCGACAGCCTTGTGAATACCGTCTCGGCCGCCGACTCTGTTGAAGAGGGAGTTCTCGGCCTGGCGGGCGGCCATCGCGGACTGGGCTTCGGCGCACATGGCCTCAAGCCCCGCAACCTGCTCGTCCGGAGTGGGGGCCGGAACCTCCTGAACCTGAGTTTCCGGTTGGGGCGCTGCAGCCTCCTGGGAGACCTCGGTTCCGCCGCAGGCGGCCAAAAGACCGGTCAGGGCACAAAGGGTTGGGATCAAAATATTTCTCATTTGCATTCTCGTTCTCCTCCTTGGGTTTCGATCGGTTGAAGATCGGACTGAGACTAACACTCAGAACAGAAATTATCAACCGTCTGTCGAAACAGGAAACGATTCTATGGTTCCTTTACCGTGTCGCGGTTTTGAGATCGTTCAAGAAGTCCAAAACCCCGGTGAAGTAGGCATCCTCGTCATCCCAGTTGGAAATATGGCTGCCGTTTTCGCAGATTAACAGGCTGGAATCCGGCATTCTTCGGTCCATTTCCTCGATGTCGCTCACCCGCATGGTGTCGTACCGTCCGACGATCAGCAAAGTCGGCACGGTGATCTTATCCAGATCATCCATCCGGTCCCAGTCCTTGAAGGTGCCGGTGACCTCGAACTCACTGGGGCCCTGCATGTGGTTGTAGATCGTTGTATTGAGGCGGTCGAAGGTGTCGACAACCGCTTGAGGCCAGGGGTCGAGCCGGCAGAGGTGTTTGGAATACAACTGACCGAACAGAATCTCCTGGTACTCCGGATTGGCGTATTCCTTTGCGGCTTCATGGCGCTCGAGGATCTCGCGGGCCTCCGCGGGCATCAGGCCTCTCAGTTGGTTGACGCCCTCGACATAGAGGGGCACGCTGCCGACCATGTTGGAGATGACGAGACCCTTGAGGTGTTCCTGGTATTTGAGGGCGTACTCGATGCCGAGCATGCCGCCCCAGGACTGGCCGATCAAGACGAAATCCTCGAGGCCGAGGGCCTGCCGTACGGTCTCGACCTCCTCCAGAAATCGTTCGACGGTCCACAGGGAGACATCGTCGGGTTTGTCGGACCGAAAGGACCCCAACTGGTCGTAGAAGTAGAGTTCGTAGCCTGACGGGACAAGGTGGTCGGCGAAGTTGACCAGATAGTCGTGGCTGCCGCCCGGGCCGCCATGGAGCAACAGAACCTTGATGTCCCCATTCCCAACTCTTCGGGTCCAGACCTTGAAGCGGCCGTTTTCGACGGGAATCATCCGGACGCCATCGGCCGGCGGGAGGTCTGCCGTGACTTCAATGACCGGTTCGGCGACCGGTTGGTCGCTTCCGCAGCCGAGAAGGGTGATTGTGAAGACTGCGAGCATTGCTTGAGTCAAAAATCTCTTGAAATCCATCCGGACCTCCGGAGAATCATGATAGCCGATCGCCTCGGCGACACAGTCATGGGCGAGCGGCTCAAGAATGGCGCCTGTCC
>DAOWGJ010000142.1 GCA_030637505.1 Holophagae bacterium | reverse complement strand
CTGAAGTAGGACCAGCCGGCGGAGTACCAGACAACCCGAAGATGAAGACGTCACAAAGAAGGCCCTGTATCGTTTGCCTGAGCGATTTTTGACTGGACAGCCACAACAGAGCTTGATCCAAGCGGCAGACGTGTTACAATCCGCCCAGTAAGAACGAGAATGAGAATCATTTCAAGCGTATTCGTTGCTTTGGTGGTCATGGCTGCCGTCGGCGTGCCCGGAGTGTGGGCCTCCCATCGGGTTGCGACGGTGGTGATTGCGGACGATGGTGATCTCACGATCTCCTGGCAGGTACGGGCGTACACCGATGGTGTGCGGCTTCGCCTGTACACCGTCGACGGCCTGGGCTCGCGATTTCTCCTCGCCGAGGAGACGGGGCGGCGAGGCATCGAGACTTACCGTTATATGGACGACAGGTCGCGCGGCGGTCTGCCGGTTCAGTACAGGTTGTGTTTTGTCACACCCGACGGTGAGGAGACGACCCTCGGGGTGGTCACCTGTTTCGAGCCGGGTTTGGATGACAGCGGGTCGACGCTCAGCTTGGTTGAGAATGTTGATGTTGCGGCCATTGTGGTCGCTGACGAGGTCCTGACGCCAGGCACCTCAGGCAAGGTGGTGGATTTTGACCTCGCAAACGGCGGCTTCCGGCCACGCCCGCTGGTGCCCCCGCCCCGCCCCCTCGTGGGATCGAAGGCGCCAAAGCGGCCTTCGAGGGATTCAGCGGTGGGATCTGTGTGACTCAGATCGTCGAAAGCCATGGGGATGCGAAAAGGAAATTCCTATCCCTGTTCAAATAACTGACTGGAGAAGGGGAGTAATTCTAATGTCGAGAACAATTTCAATTTTCATCGTCGCGCTGGCTGTCGCTTTTGGTGCCGCCGCGCTGGGCCAAAACGAACCCATAGTGTGTAACGGCCCGAACGTCAGCTTCGAAAGCGGCGGAATGCCCGCCGACTGGTCCTTCACCACCAACGCACTGCCCGGCGGCGAGTTTGTGATCTCTGCGGACAACAGCTCTGGATTCTGGGACCCAGGACCGGCTACCGACGGTGTCTTTTACGCTTCGGCCAACGACGACCTCCCCGGATCGGGCAGTGACGGAAGCGCCGACTATCTCTTCAGCAACGTTTTTGACCTCACCAATATGACCAACGCGACACTGACATTCGACTATCACTTCAACGCAGCCTTCGGCCATATCGCCGGCGGCGTTGAGGTCAGCGGAGATGGTGGCGGGACCTGGGATGGCGAGATCATCGTACCTGCGGGCGACACGTGGCAGAACTACGTCCTGGATCTGTCCGCATATGACGGGATGGCTGCCGTTCAGGTGCGCTTCCACTCGGACGACGGGGGCGCCTGGGCTGCCGGTTACGCGGTCGACAACATCGGGCTGACCTGCGACGAGTCCGTAGTAGGGACTTTGACGTGCAACGGTGCGGCCGTCAGCTTCGAAGACGGTCTCATGCCCGGCGACTGGTCCATCACCACCCTTGCACTGCCAGGCGGCGAGTTTGTGGTCTCCCAGGACAACAGCTCGGGATTCTGGGACCCGGGACCGCCTCTCGACGGTACCTGGTACGCTTCGGCCAACGACGACCTCCCTGGATCGGGGAGTGACGGAAGTGCCGACTACCTCTACAGCAACGTCTTTGACCTCACCGGCATGGCCGTGGCGTCACTGACATTCGACTATCACTTCAACGCAGCCTTCGGCCATATCGCCGGCGGCGTTGAGATCAGCCCGGATGGTGGCGCAACCTGGGATGCCGAGATCATCGTACCTGCGGGTGACACGTGGCAGACCTACGTCCTGGACTTGGCGGCCTACGGCACCCTACCCGCCGTTCAGGTGCGCTTCCACTCGGACGACGGGGGCAGCTGGGCTGCCGGTTACGCGGTCGACAACGTCGTACTGAACTGCGATATCCCCGTGACGCTGCAGAGCTTCTCGATCGAATAACCCGGTCAATTATGACCACTACCAGCCGGGGGCCTCATGCCCCCGGCTGTTTTTTCGCCATGATCCTGGAAAGAGGTTCCCTAGATGCGCTGCGCGCATTTCCAGGATGAAGAATTTGTAGAAGCGCGCGGCTGTTCGATACCAAACCGCCACTCGGCGTAGCCAACCTGATTAAAGGGGATAGGTATGGCCTGACCTCCAATCGTCAGGCGGGCTACGGCGCAGCATCCAGCACCGACAACGCAATCGCCGTCATCGTTCGGATGCCGGTTTCCAGGGTCGGGCCGGGATCCGGAGCATAGTTGCTGGAGTGGATTGACGGCAGGGTCCGGCCCTCGGCCTGGGCCTTGGCAAAGACCTCGGGGTTGACGCTCCCCAGCCAGAACAGCAGCCCCGGAACACCAAGTTTTCGGGCATAGAGACCGAAGTCCTCACCGACTGTCAATGCAGGGATCGTGAATACGTTCTCTCGCCCGACAACCTGGGCCATGACATCGGCGGCGGCCGCAGCCAGGGCCGGGTCGTTGTAGCCCGAAGGCGTGAACTCTCCATCACGAACGACGATTTCCGGATCCTGCGGAGAGCCCATGGCCCGGCAGGTATTGACCACGATCTCCCGGATGCCGTCCAGCAGCGTCTTCCTGACCTCGTCGGAGAACGAGCGCACCGTCAGTTGCAGGCGCACCTCGCCGGGAATGATGTTGTGCTTCGAGCCTCCGTGAATCGAGCCGACGGTTACCACCCCGCCCTCGACCGGGTCGACCCGCCGGCTGACGAGGGTCTGCAATGCCATGACGACCTGGGACGCGGTGACGATCGGGTCGACGGTCTCATGCGGCCGGGCGCCATGACCTCCGTGGCCGAAAATGGTGACGTCGACCGAGTCCACATTGGCGGTCGCCCAGCCTGAAGAATAAGCGATGGTCCCGGCAGGCGACACCGGCGAGACGTGCAGGCCGAGGCAGACAACCGGCTTCGGAAAACGCTCGAAAAGACCATCCTCAATCATCGCCGCTGCCCCGGCTCCGATCTCCTCTGCCGGCTGTCCGATGATGACAACCGTGCCCCGCCACCGGTTCTTGACCGCTGAAAGGGCCGCAGCCGTGCCGACCAGATTGGTCATGTGGATGTCGTGCCCGCAGGCGTGCATGACGCCGGTTTCTTTCCCGTCGGCCTGCTCGACACGGATCTTACTGGCGTATGACAACCCCGTCGTCTCGGTGATCGGCAACGCGTCCATGTCGCCCCGTATCAGAACGGTTGGACCCTCGCCGTTCCGAAATATCCCGACCACACCGTGTCCGCCGACGTCAGTGGTTACGGTATATCCCGCGGACTGAAGCCGTGCCGCCACCGCCCGTGCCGATTCCCTCTCCTGGAGGGAAAGCTCAGGGGATTGATGGCGTTCCCAATAGAACTCCAACAGGCTTCGCAAATGTCCATCAACCCACTTCTCAATCTGAGGATTCAAATCGGGTCGCGGCATCGAATGCACTGCTGCTTCATTTTCAAAGTCGAAATTCGCCATGTCCTCAACCTCAGCTTTCAGGGCCGAGACCGGTATGACTCCGGCCGCGGCACAACAGATCATAAGAATGGTCCTTCGCATCATGTCTCCTCGAACTCGATTCTCTCACTAACCCGGCGGAGCCGGAACCAAAAGGAGCCAAATGGCCCGCCGGGTAGCGATCAGCCGTCAGCTTTCAGCCGTCAGCTTTCAGTTTTCAGCTTTCAGCCGGAAACTCTCATAACCCCCCGGATTTCCCCGACCTTGACAGAGCTTATGATTTGGCTATATTGCCAAGTGATGAAAGTCATACGAAGACTCACCGGCCAGACCAAGGCCCAAATGGAGGCCCGAGCCACGGTCATGAAGGCTCTCGCCCACCCGAGTCGCCTGTTCATCGTCGATGAACTATCGCGAGGCGAGCGTTGCGTATTCGAATTGACAGAGATGATCGGCGCCGACGTCTCCACGGTTTCCAAGCACTTGGCTGTGCTCAAGGCGGCCGGGATCCTGATCGACGACAAACGAGGCGCCCAGGTCTTCTACCGACTCCGGGTCCCGTGCATCCTCAACTTCTTCGGCTGCGTCGAGGCGGTGCTTGAGGAAGTGGGTCGCCACAACGTTTCGGAGGCCTCGTGAATCCCTCTTTTTTGATTATTATTTGGCAATTTCGCCAAGTAATCAGTTTGCATGGATCGGAGATCCCAGATGATTGACTGGAAGAGCGAGTGGAAAACACTTGCGTGGATGGCGGCCGCATTCGCCCTCTTCTTCTGGTTGCCGGTTGGCTGGCCGCGCTTCGACGGCGCCGTCACCGAGGCCCTCGCTTTGACCAAATGGTACGCCCGCGAGCACGTGCTGCTGTGCCTGGTGCCCGCCTTTTTCATAGCCGGCGCCATCGCCTCCTTCGTCAGCCAGGCCGCCGTGATGAAATACCTGGGTCCGCGGGCGCCCAAGCTTGTGGCCTACAGCGTCGCTTCGGTCAGTGGCACGATCCTGGCGGTGTGTTCGTGTACCGTGCTGCCGCTGTTTGCAGGTATCCACCAGATGGGTGCCGGGCTCGGTCCGGCCACCGCCTTCCTGTACTCTGGTCCGGCAATCAATGTGCTGGCCATCGTGCTGACCGCGAGCGTGCTCGGCGCCAAACTCGGTGCCGCCCGAGCGGTGGGAGCGGTGGTCTTCGCGCTGGTGGTAGGTGGCCTCATGGCCCTGATCTTCAGGCGCTCGGAGCAGGACAGGGTCAATGCGGCGATGGCCCTGCCTGAACCGGACGATGTACGTCCCCTGGGCCAGACCGCGGCCTTCTTTGCCTCCCAGGTTGCGATCCTGGTTTTTGCCAACTGGGCTCAGCCCAAAGATCCAGCCGGATTATGGTTCGCCATCTGGCAGGCCAAATGGTGGCTGACCGCCGCCGGCGCGGTCGCCCTGGGCATGATCCTGGTGCGCTGGTTTGGCCTCAGGCCGTGGAAAGCAGCAGCCATTGCCCTGCCCTCCGCCGGTCTTGCATTTGCGTTGCCTCAACACCCAGAACTGGCCTTCACCGCCGGGATCATCGGTCTTTCGCTGGTGATCGTGCGGGACCAGGGTGAACTCGGAGTGTGGTTCGCCTCGAGCTGGGGCTACGCAAAGCAGATCCTGCCCCTCTTGCTCGGGGGCGTGCTGATTGCAGGTTTGCTTCTGGGCAGACCGGGACACGAAGGCCTGATGCCATCGGCATGGGTGGAGACCGCAGTCGGAGGCAACGGAATTGTCGCCACGCTCTTTGCCTCTCTGGCGGGTGCCTTGATGTACTTCGCCACACTGACCGAAGTGCCGATTTTGCAGGGTCTGATCGGTGCCGGCATGGGCCCAGGACCGGCCCTCGCCCTACTCCTGGCCGGTCCGGCCCTGTCGCTGCCCAATATGGTCGTCATCGCCAGCGTCATCGGCTGGAAGAAGACCGGCGTCTACGTCGGCCTGGTGGTTGTGATGGCCACGGTCACCGGCCTAATTTACGGAACATTCATTGTTTAGGAGGTTCGTCATGAAAAAGATCATCGTTCTCGGCCCCGGGTGTCCACGCTGTGAGACTCTGGCCAAACTGACCCAACAGGCGGCCGACCAGCTCGGGATCGCGTACCAGTTGGAAAAGCTGACCGACATCAAGCAGTTTGCGAATTTCGGCCTGATGATGACCCCAGGTCTGGTCGTCGACGGCGAACTCAAGGTCCAGGGCAAGGTCCCGTCGATCGACGAGATCAAGACGATACTGGCGTAGGAGGCGAATATGAAGAACCCTCTCCCCCTTCGAGCACTGTCCATCTTCGCAGTGCTGCTCGTCTGCGCCTCGCTGTTGGTCCTTCCAACCTCTGCCGAAACGTCGTCCGCCTCGTACCAATCTGCTACCGATGCCCCAACGTCTCAGATCGTCGCCTACTATTTCCACGGCAACATGCGCTGCGGGACATGCCGTAAGCTCGAGGCCTACTCCGATGAAGCCATAACCGAGGGCTTTACGGACGAGCTGGCATCTGGACGGCTCTCATGGCTGGCGGTCAACACCGACGAGTCTGAAAACAAGCACTTCGTCAAGGACTTCGAGCTGGTCACCAAGTCACTGGTGTTGGTGGAGTACCGGGACGGCAAAGTGGCACGCTTCGAGAACCTCAAGCTGATCTGGGAGCTGGTTCGGGACAAGGACGGCTTCCTCAAGTACGTTCGTGACCACACCAGCGATTTTCTCGAGGCAGGTTGATGGACTCGATCTGGCTGGCAGCGGGGTCGGCCCTTTGGCTGGGCATCCTGACTTCGATCAGCCCCTGTCCGCTGGCCACCAACATCGCGGCCGTCTCCTACGTCGGCCGACAGGTGGGCAGCACACGGGCCGTCCTGGCATCCGGCGGCCTCTACACGATGGGACGCACGCTCGCCTACCTGGTGCTTGGCGCCGCCTCGGTGTGGTCGCTGATGTCCATGGTCTCGGTCTCGAGTTTCCTGCAAGGGAGCTTTCACCGCGCCCTCGGTCCGCTGTTGATCGTGGTCGGCCTCCTGCTCCTGGGCATTTTCAAACTCAACCTGCCCGGTTTCGGCGTCAGCACCGGCCTTCAGCAACAGGTAGACCGTTCGGGCGTGTGGGGCGCCGGCCTGCTCGGTATCGTATTCGCCCTCTCCTTCTGCCCTGTCTCGGCGGCGTTGTTCTTTGGCAGCCTCGTTCCGTTGGCAGTGGACAACGGTTCGCCGCTGTTCCTGCCGACGATCTACGGTGTCGGTACCGCAATCCCCGTCGCAGTTTTTGCGATTCTGCTTGCCGTTGGCGCAGGCTGGCTCGGTAAGGCGCTGGATCGAGTGCAGGTGTTCGAAATCTGGGCCCGCCGGTTGACAGCGCTGGTATTCATCGGCGTTGGGGTCTATGAGACCTTGAGGTCTACCCTCTACCTGATCTGACCTTCGCCTGCACCATATTCCGGCCTCCGGCCTTGATGCCCACCGGGGTCACAACGGAGTGCCGGCAAGATTACTCCTCCCAGACACGCACCGGGTACGGGGGCCGTTCGAGCTTGACCGGCGGGTTTGCCTCGAGCTCGGCCAGAATGACCTCGATCGCTTTTTCAAGCTGGGGATCATGACCGGCAATAACCTCGGCCGGCGTTTGCTCGACCTCAATGTCCGGCGGCACACCGACGTTTTCGACGACCCAGCCGTCCTCGTCCCAGATCGCGACGTTGGGAGCGGTGACGTAACCGCCGTCCAGCAGCACCGGAAAGCCGAGCATGCCGACCAAACCGCCCCAGGTCGCCTTGCCGACCAGCGGACCGAGATCGAACTTGCGGAACATGTAGGGCAGCAAATCACCACCGGAGCCGGCGGTCTCGTCGATCAGCATCACCTTGGGACCCTGAATGGCGCCCTGCGGCGTCTTGAGGTCCTGACCGTAGCGCATGTGCCAGTGGCTGATGTACGGCCTCTGCAAGATGTTGATGTAGTAGTCGGCGATCTGTCCGCCGCCGTTGAAACGTTCATCGAGAATGATCGCGTCTTTGTGAACCTGGGGAAAGAAATACCGCTTGAAGTAGGTGTGGCCGAGCCTGGCCGTATTCGGCAGGTAGACATAAGCGACACGTCCGCCGGTCGCCTCGTCCACTTTCTTGATGTTGCCCTCGACCCAGTCCCGGTTGCGGAGGGCGAACTCGGTTGAGATTGGTACAACATTGACGGTGCGGGCGCCCTCCCTCGAAAGATCGGGGCCGACCGTGATCTCGACAATCTTTTCAGCGGTGTTCTCAAAATGCCTGAAGAGGTTGTCCGGCGGCAGAAGATCGACACCATTGACAGCGAACAGGTACTCACCCGGCCGGACGTCGACACCCGGCTCGGTCAGGGGTGAGCTCAGGTCCGGGTTCCAGTTCAAACCGCCGAAGACCTTGGTGATCCGGTAACGGCCGTTTTCGATGGTGTAGTCCGCGCCCAAGAGCCCGCCGGGAACTGATTCGATCTCGAAGAGGCGATCGCCGCCACGGACGTTGTTATGGCCCACCGAAAGCTCAGAGGCCATCCAGCGGATCAGGCGGTTGAGGTCGCTGCGGCAGGCGAGGTGCGGCAGGAAGGGACGATAACGTTCCCGCATGGCATGCCAGTCAGCGCCGTGATAGTTGGTGGCGTAGAAGTAGTCGCGGTAGATGCGCCAGGTCTCCTCGAAGATCTGCCGCCATTCTGCACTGGGATCAATCCGGACCTGAATGGCGTCGAGATCCAGTGTGCCCTTGCCGTTCTCGGCCTTCGTGCCGGCGTCGGTAATGGTCCACGCCGGACCCTTGCGGAAGAGAATTTTCTGCCCGTCGGCCGAGACAACGAAAGCGTCGGCCTCGAAAAGCTCCTCTTCCTCTCGCTCCTCAAGGTCGTACATCATCAGCTTGGCGCCTGAGCCGCGCCCCTCTGCCTTGAGGTAGAAGATCGTATTCTCGTCTCCAGTCTGCAGGCTGAAGTAGTCGCCGGCATCAACCGGTATTGTGACGATCCGTTGGGCGATGCCCTCGAAGTCGATGGCCACCGGGTCCACCGTCTTCTTGTCGTTCTTGGTGTCCTCATCCTCGGCCTTTTCGTCGTCGCCGTCTTCCTCGATCTCCTCCTCGTCGCTCTCCTTGGCGAACGGAGAAACCACGCCCTTTTGCAGCGTGATGAGGTAGAGGTTTCGAGTCATCTCCATGTCGGCGTTGGACATGGCAAACCACTGCCTTACCGGTCCGGCGTCAGTCGAGCCGAAGAAGTAGAGGTATTTCCCGCCCTTGTCGAAGGCTGGGTCGCCGACGTCACTCAGGCCGTCGGCGATGGCGAATATCTTCTTTTGATCGAGCGAGTAAAGGTAGACCTGCTCCAAATTGGAGATGTTGTTCGTTGCATAGGCAATCCAACTCGAGTCGGGCGACCAGGTCGGACCGATCGCCCCGAAGGAACCCGGGTTGTAAATGGGTTCTTTGTCAATCAGGGTCATTTTGCCCGACTCGAGATCGATGAAATAAAGGTTGCGGCCGTTGTCCTCGAAGGCAATTTTCTCCGAGTCGGGCGACCATTGCAGATCGTTGTAAAAGCCCGTGCCGTCCAGCGCGTACGTCGAAACATCGCCCTTGCCGTCTTGCGGCGCCACGTGCAGCTCATACTCGCCGGACGCGTCCGAGAAATACGCAATGCGCTTGCCGTCGGGCGACC
Organism: Holophagae bacterium; assembly: GCA_030637505.1. GTDB lineage: Bacteria > Acidobacteriota > Thermoanaerobaculia > Thermoanaerobaculales > Sulfomarinibacteraceae > DAOWGJ01. The sequence continues at coordinate 805 of DAOWGJ010000142.1, read as the reverse complement.
ACGCGGGGTTCCGTTCGTGGCTCCCGGCCGTGAGCGTCAAATTCCTCGGATCACCCTTCTCGGCGGGTACTGTAATGATCTCACCGCGGACCTCGAACACCGCGCGCGAGCCCGAGGGTGAGATGTTGACGCTCCGGATGAAATCAGCGCCTTTGACGTACCGGGGACGAAGCTCCTGAAGGTCTGCCGCGACACCGATTCTCATGTCGCTGGTCCGGCCGGTCACAACGTCATAGCTGTGGAGAGCTCCCGCCTGCTCGAAGACGATTGTGCCATCGCCGTGGGAAGCATCGACAATCGGGAAATCCTTGTATTCGGTCAACTGCTCAATCGCCTTGCTCAAGGTGTCGAAAGCAAAGAGGTTGAACTCCCCGTTCCGGTCCGAGAGAAAGTAGACCGTGTCGCCGACCCACATGGGATCGGTGTCGTTGCTGCGGCCCTCCGGCTGCGGGATCTTCTCGGCGCCATGGTCCGCAAAGTTGTAGAGCCAAATGGTCGTCACGGTGCCGCCGCGGTAGTTCTTCCAGACCCGGAACCGCTCACCGAGGCGAGTGTAGGCCAGTCGCGCGCAATCGGGGGAGCAGGACGCCTTGACCGCATTGGGTAACGCGAGTTGCTCGGGAAAACCGCCGGTCACGGGAACCGCGAATAGCTGGGTGTAACGGTTGGTGAAGGTGTTCCGTCCGGAACGAAAGAGCACCGCCTCGCCGTCCGGGGTGAAGGAGCACACCGAGTCCGGGTACGGGTGCCACGTCAGGCGGGCCGGGATACCGCCCTTCACCGCCACGATGTATACGTCCCTATT